>JAFGJC010000288.1 GCA_016929305.1 candidate division CSSED10-310 bacterium
GGCAATTCGTTGATAAATTGATCAATACGGGGAAACAGCAGGTCTGCTATCTGGCACCGGATGCGTTTCTTCGGCAAAATTCAGAACCGCCACGGGAATCGGTGGATCCCAATATCATCATATTAAAAGAGGAGATGGAAATCGCGCTATTCAAAAAAACTCGGTTTGTCTGGGAGGACGGAGATATTTACAGCAAGGAGGAATATAGTTTCCCGGCCTACTATTACAGCACGGGGCAGGGTACAGTAGCTTTCTATCTTCAGTTAAAAGAGACCGAAGATGATAAACGGATGGTGAGCCAGTTGTCGGAAATGGAAAAACGATACCGCTCGATGAATGCGTTTGAACAACGAAACAATCCGGATTTGATCAACAGCATCAATTCACTGAAAGACCGTCTTCAGCTCAACCTGGACAGACGCATTTCAAATGTTCCTCATCATATGAACACACTCTATTTCAGCGATGATCCAGTTAAAGTGACGGATACCGACTACATGTTTGACAGTGAAATCCTCAGAGTAAAAATACCGCCTAATTTTCTAACCATCGATAGAGATAGCGCTTTTTTCTGGGACAAGAAAAATGAACACATAAAAGAAAAAATCAGACTCCAGTTTGTCTACTCAGAGTTTATGATAGACAGGATAAGATATCAGAATTCCGAGTTGCATATTCCGATGGAGCCGGGTGTTGCGTCTGCACTTTTCAATGGCGGGAAGGAAGCGGATATTCGTCTGAGATTGTATTATTCAATAGAATGCCGGGGCGATATCGGCGAGTTTCGGATTAAAGACTATACCAATTGCCAGGACAAATATAAGTGGGCGATCTATCCCATGTTAAAAGTCAAAGCGATACGGGTGTATAATCCTGTTACATCAAGCCTGATTTCTGAGTTTGGAGTGCGATGATACATTGAGGACTAATCTGTCGTTACATTTCCCAGCGATTCTATTATTTCAATAGCTGCCGTATCGCTGTCAATCCAATTTTCAGGGAGAGAATACAAATCGACCCAAATGTTTTCGACGCTATCAATAGACCAGATGCGACCATTCCTAAATGGATTTCTTTATTTGAAAAAGATATGATTGGATTGATCAGTCATTGCAATTCCAAAGAGTTATGTGGCGGAAGGTCAATCGAGAGAATTGGTCAGGATCACGTGTTATGAATCTTAGCGCGGAAACCAGTATAAAGCTTCATCGGGCAGCATGGTTTACCTGGATCGCTGTGGTATTGATGCCACCCTGGGGAATTCTAGCATTACTTTCGTTCCGGCATGCTCGGCGACTGTTGAAGGAGGGTGATCCAACAGGAGCGAAGAGGGCTGTGACCCGGGCTGTAGACAGGTCCGTTGAGGCATACATCCTTTTGTTAATAACCTTGATTATCCTTGTGATTGTGCTTCCGGACAGCAGGTATTTACAGTATCCTCCTCGAGGGTATATAAGTGCTGGCCTCAGTGGTATAAAGGCTATCATTTCAGGGCAGTGGGATTGCCGCAAGGACGGGGAAGCATGGTCGTATGCAGCCAGCCTGGAGGAACTTGGCTCGGACAGGAATCCGGCAGGCGTTATACTCATAGATCCGTATCTCGCGTCAGGTGAAAAAGGCGGATATGCTTTTCGTCTGATTCCAGGTCCATGCAAAGATGGCGAAATCCATTCTTTTGAAGTTCAGGCCTGGCCCTTGACCCAGGAGTATGGATCCCGACCGTCATTCTATTCCGACGAAAGCGGCGTAATCCGGGGCATGATGTTGGATGGTCAGCCAGGTGGCGCGGAAATGCCTGTATATGATCAATAGATATACCAGAGATCGGGATAGTAGATTTTGGAGTTTTATGCGGATTTCAAGATATAGCCGATAGTGTTTCGAATAACTCATCGTCCATTTTTTAATGAATAGTTAAAGAATGTATGAAGTTATACTCCTTACTTCATATAAGGATATGCCGTTACTTATCATTTCTGTTTTTCTCTTGAGCATCTTTTATTATTCAATCGATAGCCGTTGCGAACTTTTTTCGAGTATTTTCGTATTTTATCATTGTTAAGTGCAAGATCCTCAATAATGGAAGGGTTTCAGGAGGTATCAACGATGATCGGCAATTATCTGACCACGGCGGCTCGGCACAGCTGGCGGAAGAAAATTTTTTCTATCGTCAATATTCTTGGGCTGTCTATTGGGATAGCCGTCTGTATCATGGTGTTTCTGTGGATTCAGGATGAGATGAGTTATGACCGGTATAATGTTCATGCCGAGGATATTTACCGGGTATACATCGATGGGAAACTGGGTGATCGCGGCGGTGATATGGTAGAGACCGGTCCGCCAATAGCTCCAACCCTTAAAGCTGAATTTCCTGAAGTCGTCGCAGCGGTTCGGATACGGGATGCCGGTTATCCGGTATTGAGATACAAAGACAAGGTTTTCAGCGAGGAAAAATGGGTACACGTGGATCAGTCGTTTTTTGATGTGTTCACCGTTGATCTTTTAGCGGGCGATCTCACGGATGCGCTCACAGATCCGCATACAGTTGTCATCACGAAATCAATGGCTGACAAATATTTTGACGGAGAGAATCCCATTGGAAAACAACTGAATTCGGATAAACGACTGGACTACATTGTCAAAGCGGTGATCGATGATTTCCCTGAAAATTCACATTTTCATTTTGATTTTCTGGCTTCCAGTAACGTTCTGGGTGATATCAACAGCGATAGCTGGTTGAACATGTCATACTATACCTACATCCGGCTTCAGCCGGGATATCCCAAGGACCAGCTTGAATCCAAATTGGATGGCATTGTCCAGAAATATGTCGGACCTCAACTCACACAATTCACGGGTATGGCATATTCGGATTTTCTTAAAGTGGGCAATCGTTTCAAAATTCATCTTCAGCCCTTGACTGATATCCATTTGTATTCCAGGATGGATCATGAAATCGAACAGAACGGTAACATTCTGTATATCTTGGTGTTTTTGCTTATTGCGCTATTCATTTTGCTCATCGCTTGCATCAACTTCATCAACCTGACCACCGCCCAGTCGTCCACTCGGGCAAAAGAAGTTGGAGTTCGTAAAACACTGGGAGCGTTTAGATCTCAGTTGATTTTACAGTTCTTGTTTGAATCGGTATTTCTCAGTGTCATCGCACTGGGTATTGCAGTACTGATTGTCAAACTGGCATTACCATTTTTCAATAACATTGCCGGGAAGTCGTTGTCATTGGATCTGTCCGGCGGATTGTGGCTGATACTCGTGTTCCCGGTTGCGGCCATTATTTTAGGATGCATGGCAGGGATTGTTCCAGCTTTCCTGATGACATCGTTCAATCCCGCGAAAGACCTGCGCTCCCGGAACCGCCTCAAAGGCAGGCGGTCCTGGCTCCGGAACGGGCTGGTCATTTTTCAGTTCTCCATTGCTGCCACGCTGATCATCAGTACAATCGTGGTATCCAACCAGATCCATCATATGCAATCAAAAAATCTCGGATTGAACAAAGCGGGGCTTCTGGTGATTAAAAAAACGGATGATCTGGGGACACAAGTCTGGGCGTTCCGGGATGAGCTGATCCGGCATCCCGGTATTGTGAATGCCACAGTTACAACTCATATTCCAGGTATGGGGCACGGTGAATCCGGATACAAACTCCGGGGAGCTCCTGACGAAGAGTCGTCACTCCTCAATCAGGTGTTGGTGGATGAAAACTTTCTGGACACCTATGAGATCGAGCTGCTTGAAGGCCGAACGTTTGATTTGACCCAGGTTGAGAACCAAACTCATGTTATCATCAATGAGTCTGCTCAAAAAACGTTGAATATACAGGATCCTCTGGGTAAGGAAATCACTCAGCTCGGTGTTGATGACGAAGAGCGGAAGCATTCAACGATTGCCGGAGTGATCCGGGATTATCATTTTGAGTCATTGCATAATCCGATTCGGTCGCTGCTTCTGCGTCCGCTGCCGCATAGATATTTTGCTAAATTCGTCACCGTGCGGTTGGCACCGGGAACCTCTATGGATATCATCAGCGATATCAAAAAATCCTGGCATACCTATGCCGGTAATCAGATATTTGAATATGTGTTCCTGGATGATCATCTGGAGCAGATCTATAAAGCTGAGCAGCGGGTACAGGCACTGCTCGCCGTGTTCACGGTCCTCTCCATCTTGATCGCATGCTTCGGATTGTTCGGTCTGGGTTCCTATATGACCCAGCAGCGTACCAAGGAGATCGGCATCAGAAAAGTCATCGGAGCGTCGGTTACCGGTATTGTCAACCTGTTGTCGCGGGAGTTTCTGATGCTGGTGGCCCTGGCCAATCTTCTGGCCTGGCCATTGGCGTACTGGGCGATGAGCCGATGGTTGACGAATTTTGCATACCGTGTTCACCTCGAATTCACTTCGTTTATTATGGCAACTGTGTTGACCGTGATTATCGCATTTATTACGGTAAGCGGACACTCCATAAAAGCTGCGTTAATCAATCCGACGAAAGCGCTTCGGTACGAGTGAGTTTCAGTACAGCCGAACGACTAGAATTACGCTGTTTGGAATATCAGAGTGAAGGAAAGATGAAATAAGTTATCAATCTTAAAGAATGTTTGGAAGAGCATCTCTACATATTTGAATGCAATATCACAACATGTACGTGAAGTGGATGGAGGTTTTAGTTTTGCGGTTTCAAACAGCGACGGTTCTTGTCCCGACCGATTCAGGGACCACTTCGCCATCCAGCAGGTTGATCTTACGGTTGCAAAATGCGGCACAGAGCGGGGAGTGGGTTACCATGATGATAGTGGTTCCATTATCGTGTAGATCTTTCAACAGAGACATCACTTCATCTCCATGAGCGGTATCCAGGTTACCTGTGGGTTCATCGGCCAGAATGAGTTTGGGTTCGATGATCAGAGCACGGGCGATGGCTACCCGCTGCTGCTGGCCGCCGGAGAGTTGCTGGGGGAAATGGTTTTTCCGGGGGGTGAGCTGCATCTGGTCCAATAGAATGGAAACACGCTTTTTCCGATCTGAATAGGGGACTTTCAAATACAGGAGAGCAAGCTCGATATTCTCATACACCGTGAGTTCATCGATGAGATTGAAGCTTTGAAAAATAAAACCGATATTGGATTTTCTGAGGACCGCACGCTGCCGCTCGGATTTTTTAGACACATCGCTGCCCATGAAGAAATAGTGTCCCGAGCTGGGATTGTCCAGCAGACCCAGGATATTGAGCATGGTGGATTTTCCGCATCCGGACGGTCCCATGATAGCGACAAACTCACCCTGTTCAACCTGGATGTTGATATCGTTCAAAGCCGCTGTTTCAACATCTTCGGTCTGGAACAATTTGAAAAGATTTTCTGTTTTGATCATAACCTATCTCCTTATTCGTTCACTTCAGAATCAGACGCTCCATGTCACCGAACTGATCGTATGACGATGTGATTACCTGTTCGCCCGGCTGGAGTCCTTCCATGACTTCGAAATTGCTGGTATTTTTCCGGTTCAGGCGTATCTGCCGTTTCGTCGCGCATTCACCGGTTTCATTAAGCACATAAACCCAGTTGCCGCCGGTGTTTTGATAAAATCCGCCTCGTGCAAGCAGTATGGCCTGAGTGGGATCTCCGAGGTTCAAGCGAATGTGCAGTGTCTGACCCCGTCGAATATCCTCAGGCAACTCATCGTCAAAAGAAAGATCCACGGCAAACCGGCCGTTCCGGACTTCCGGATACACCTTCTTGACCTGTAACTGAAACATCCTGTCTGACAATTCGAAAGTTCCGAACCGTCCGATCTCGATACGATTGACAAAATGTTCATCGATTTCGGCTTCCACTTTATAGCGGTTGATGTCATCGATGACACCCAAGCGTTCACCCGGAGATTTGGATTCACCGATCTCGGCATCCAGCGATGTCAACTGTCCGTCGATGGGTGCTTTGACAATCATGTTCTCCAGTTTCTGCTTCACGATGTCCAGATTACTCTGGATTTGTTCCAGAGACTGCTCCAGTTGCACGATCTGCTGCTGCCGGAAATCGATTTCAATTTTGCTGGTTTCCAGAACTAATTCCCGTTTTCGGCTTAAATATACAAATTCATTATGGCTCTCTTCATACTCCTGATCAGAAATCATATGTTCCTGATAAAGTTCACTGTTGCGCTCAAACAACCGTTTTGCTCTCTGAAGCTGGTATTCCACATCTGCCAGTTCCCGTTTCAGACTCAAGCGGTTCTGTTCAAATGACAGACGCGTGTTGCGCAGGTTGTTACTCTGCTGGAATAGTTCCGCTTCCCGGTACATAATATCCAACAGCAGCGATGTATTCGATAATCTCAGTATTCTATCACCCTTTTTCACCATGGTTCCGGGTTCAACAAAAATCTCCTCGACCCGTCCCCCTTCAACGGCACCCAGATACACGGAA
>JAFGJC010000001.1 GCA_016929305.1 candidate division CSSED10-310 bacterium
CGGATTCGTGTTCCGGATAAACAGCCAGGATTCCTCCGCTTCAATATCATTGGATATCGAACGGCAGCCGGGTGCGGAACTCGATGTCGACGCCCGGTTCAATGTCTCCGCAGCGCCGATCGTCCAGTCGTCATTCTTTGAAAAATAGCCAACCAGCTCATTATGCGTGATGATGGAACCTTTTCCGAGAACACGGACATTGGCGGATCCCAGAAATCCGGCAGGAAAGAGTTTAAACATTGAAATACCCTGGAAATTCTTGCTTTTCAGCTGGAATGGATCAGCGATGGGCTGCGGGAAAACCGGGGATCCGTTGATATTGTAAAAATCAACATCGACAGATATGTCAAAATTACTCATGTTTCGCATCATCAAATGATCATTCCAGTGACCATCCTCGTAAACCGCTTTATGTATTAGCGGAACCCGCAGGCTTGCGGCTTCATCCGATTCGTGGAACATGGTTACGGCGGCGCTGAACACGCGGTTGGAAGTCATATTCCGGCAATGATAGACGGTGATTCCGTTCAACGGTCCGCCCGCCTGGATTTCCAGACTCCCCCATTTCAGTTCGCCATTGTCATACCGCCGGGTCTGATGCGGTGCGATTTCATCGGTGAATTTCTGCATAACATTGCCATTACGATCTGTGTAATACCCTTCAAGTCTAACCGTATTGTAAGTGGGATTAGTAATGATGAATTCCGTGGAGAGAAGGTTCCAGTCTTCGTTATAGCTTCCGATCCAAGAATCCGCGCCGAAATAGATGGTGCTGAGGGTCGTATCGTTCTCCTCTATTTCCTGAAGTGTCGTCATGAAACTCTCGATCCCGCATCCTTCCTGATAGTGATGAATATAGCACAACCCACTCAGATCACCCTGAGACATAATTTCCAGTGACCCCTCTTTAATCGGCGCTTTCAAATGATCCAAATCAATCCGCCGTGTTTCCATGGGCTGAAAAACAACGGTCTCAAGATCACACAGCGATCCGCCAGCCTCGTAATAACGGATCCAGGCGGTCTGAACGGTATGGGAGTGGTTAAACAGATACAGTTCGGTAGCATACCATCCCGTATCATACTCCGACGCCCGGACATCACAGAATGTATATTTGTGGTGATCGGAGTAATCGATAACATTTATGGGGCAGTTGCTGAAATAGCTGTAGGTATACCGCTGCATGTATTCAGGTATATAGGGGTAACAGGCGCAATACGCCGGCTGATCGGGTGTCTGACCCGGCTGAATGATCGGAGTAACACCCATAAAGATTGTTTGTCCGTAAGCGGAAGCATCATCAGGATCACACATGTATATCGTTCCGGCAATCCGGCCTGAATTCAGCGATGCACCTGTTGATTGGTACATGCTGTAACTGGGTTTGGTAAAGGTGTTGCTGAAAACGGTGAGCAGTTGACCGACTGATATCGATTCATATGCTTCATCAAAATAGAATTTATTATAGAACATATGCGCGCGCTCATAATCGAATCCTCCTGACATCCAGCCACCCTCACCGGGAAGCATGCACGTTAAATTGTGGCTGCCGTATTCAAAAGGCGTGCTGTTCAGGGCAGGCGTCTCAGGATACACCGCAACGTCATATATCCATTCTTTTTGAGTTTGATCGAGAAAACATGATCCAAACAATTGATCGAACATCAAGTGGCGATTCCGACCGGGACCGGCAGCCTGAACCACTTTGCGGGCAAACGAGATGTTATCTTCATTTGTCGACATGCATACGTTGTAGACATCATTAAGATCGGCTGACGTTTCAATAATCTCCCGGTATTTATCCATATTCAGCCGCCAGGGCACATTATAGAATTGACCTCCAGGAAGCCAATCAACCCATTCATTCAAATATTTGTGAAATCCCGCCGAATCGATCCCGCTGAACATCACACCATCGTCGTTCAATCCAAACCATGGATATATGACCCCCGCGACATTCGCCCCAAGATGATTTTTCTTGTTGGGAATATCCCGAAAATCCATGTACACCATGACGTAATTGTCAGCGAGTTTTTGGGCGAAGAGGTTCATCGACGATGTCACGACCGCGTCCGGACCCAGGGAGCCAATGTTATCGTAAGCGGTGGCAACATGGCATTTATCCGGAACCTCATAAGAGCCCCAAAGAGATAAATGGGGTTTTTTCTTGTCACATGGGGTTTTCTCTTCAGATTCAAGAAGCCACTTCGCATTGAACAGCTCGTCAGCAAGATTCAGAAACACTAAATCATATACATCCAGTTCCGCTTCAGGTTCGTTGTGGGGTAATGCCACCTTGGGTAATGTACCGTAATATTCAAGATAATACGCGCGAATTCCAACTGCCATATGCTCCAAAGCTGACTGACCCTCTGCACTGAGTTTTCCGTTTACCCAATCAGCGGTAAACTGCCGTATCGTGTAACCGGAACCAGGAAAATTATTAAACCATCCATGATCATTGAACCATTCATAGGTATCGTTCACAGCATCAATAATTGTGCCGGCCATCAGATATCCGTACGTCTCGTACATCTCATGCTCGTGAGCACCGGTAATATAGTAAGAGTATTGAGCCGGAAGGGGATTCAGGGGAATGTCCGGATAAGCTGACTTGAACGCATAAGATCCGCAATACGGTCTCGCCACCGAAACCAGTCGCGTGGGCATGGTATAGTCGTGTGCATGCGTCTGTGTATCACACAATATGGTGAAATCCGGGCCGTACCCTTTGATTTCAAACGTATATGTCGTTTCGTGCGGTGCCAGAACATACAGCTCCTTTTCACGCATTTTTTTCCGGAGCAGCCGGTAATCCGGCTCGGATCCTTCCTTGTACCGCACATCGAAATACTCCAGATCCGACGTCCAGAACAAATGGATGAAATCACCCATTTGATCAGCGCTGACATCTGCGATAGTTCCGGTACTGGTATCGAAATTTGTAAATTTCATCGGCGATGACAGATTCGCATAGCCTTTGTCTCCTGTCGTGTTTGACATGATATACTGATAATGGCACGGCGGATCTCCGGATGCGATCGTGAAGGCAATCGTTCCAAAGCTGTCCAGCGGCAGCTCCGTGATATCCTCAAAACGCACAACGGTCGACATCTTGGGATCCACGACAATACTCGTATCAAGGGTTTGCCGTGAAGCTGCAGTCTTCAGATTCAATTGATAGTCGAAATGAAGACAAACCTCCGTTGCCACCTCATTTGTATTCACCAATATGATCTCACCGGATTCACTTTCCCAATATGAAAAAGGATGCGCTACCGTGCTTGCAGTACTTAGGATGTTGTCAGGAACAAGAAATGTGCTGTCGACACACGTTGCACTTTCCAGATAATCCAGGCTACCGCTCAAATGAAATGGCGAGCCGCTGGAGTAAAGTCTTATGTAACCTTGCATCGCTTCAAGGGGCGGCGCAACGTCCTCCAGGTTTTTCGATCTATAGTTACCCAGACCGCAGGATGTCGAATATACGACCGGTGTCGGTGACGGGCTGTTCGTAGTGTATACATAGTCAACATTAACGGTCATTCCCGAATCAGCGGAATTGGAAATGATGAAATCCGACCGGCGTTCGGTTGAGTTGAAGAATGGAATAATAAATTCCGTGCCGTAAGCATCCGCCGATGCTGTCAAAACGCTGCGTTGCCAGTTTGACCCAAGATTGTAAAGATCCTCTACTGCAGCAGATACTGAAACCGTCAGAGCGAACGGATCGCCGCCGAAATCCTCCACGACCGCATACCCGATAACATCGCCATCGAAATTAAAATCGCCGGCTTTGTACAACAAACACTCTCCGGGCTTGATTTCAATATTGATGTCTCTTTCCTGATATGCAACATCCCGCGAATCCGTTTCGGGATTTACCGGATCCATAACAAGCCTTAATTTCACCCGCTTTACCGTTGCATTGGTGTAATTGCCAATGGCAATAACCGTATTGCTGACACCATCTTTGACCTCGATTCCGGGTATGAAAATCGGCAGCGTCTCTGATTCCGTCACCGGAATCATCTTGTAAAATATGTTGGGATCCGTACCGTTGACGAGCAGCGGATAAACACGCAGGGACGGTTCGGCCGGTGTCTCCTGCCAGATGATCTGTATCCAGCCCAGCTGATTAAAAAGGATATCATCATCGGGCGCAGCCAGCGATGTGCTATCGAGTGCGTCTTTAACTTCCATGTAACTCATGCCCGTCGCAGCCGAAAACGACTGGAAAGCCAGTAGATAGCCATCCTGCTGGAAAAACAGGATTTCCGTGTCGATAGCCGCAGCGGATTGATTGGAAAACATCACATACATGAATTGCTTGAGAGTTGAAGAGCCTGCTGCGCCGTGATCCATGGGAAAACCCTCGACGTAACGCTGAAAATACGGAACGGTCACTTTGAATGTGGTGCACAACCCCGTACCGGTGCCTGCAAAGAAAAAGGCACTGAATAATAAGAAAACAACAATACTCTGTAAAAATTCCCGCTTCATGGTCAAACTCCTGTTTTGTTAACAACAAATCATTGTTTATACAAATCTATTGTTTATTGTAACCTTTGTTTTTGTTTTTTCAAGCGTGAATATTTTGAATTCAAAAGCCCATTGGCAAGCACAGCCATGTCGAGTAAAATACACGAGCGCTGGAAACGTCACCGCAATGCAATGGGCGCGGCAAGGAGTTGTTCACGTTGACACGTAACCGAAAGAAACGCAGGCCCCGAAAACCGCTGAAACGCCGGCTGTTGTTTGCAGCGATATGGCTTCTGTTTCTGCTTTTGACCATGGAAGCCGGTTTCCGGATCTTTTTCGGTTTCCGGTACGGCACCTTCTGGGTCACCTACCCAAAAATGATCATGAAAATCTATCCGGAAACAACCGAAACATTCGCATATACGGATCATAAAGCCACCGAATTCAATGTGCTGCTCCTGGTTGCCTCCGTCTTTCATCCGGATTTCGGGAATGTGACTCAGCGTCTGCACGAAAAACTCCTGCCGGTGACTGGAGATGCACTTCACCTCTGGAATTTCGCTCAGGGAGCGCACACCACTCGCGACAGCCTGATCAAATACCGCGCCGTGTCGAATATCCCGGCCGATGTCGCTGTCATTTATCACGGCATCAATGATTTACGGGCCAACAATATTCCACCGGAATATTTCAAACCTGATTATGGTCATTTCGGCTGGTATGACTATGTCAACGGGATCGACCGCTACCGGTCAACAATTGGAATCACTGCAATCCCTTACGGTTTCCACTATCTGTATACGGGCTTCAAACAGATGATGTTCCGGTCCCGGTATATCCCGCATCACACACCGCTGCCGAAATGGCAGATATACGGTGCGGATATCAAAACAGCGGGCCCTTTTGAATCGAATCTGCGTGAAATTCTTGATATGGCCCGGCAGCACCGCACCGACGCCATATTGATGACCTACGCGTATTATGTGCCCGACAATTACAGTTTCGGCGCTTTCAAGGCGAAATATCTGGATTATCAGGCGCATGACCTGCCGATTGAGTTGTGGGGGCAACCCAAATTCATCATCGAAGGGCTTGATAAACACAATGCGATCATTCAGCGGCTGGCCACTGAATACTCCGACGTTCACTTCATCGATATGGAAAAAAAAATACCCAAGGATGGTCGTTATTTCGATGATATCTGTCACCTTTCGGAAGAAGGATGCGACCGGTTCACGGACATTCTTTCCTCCGAATTGATCACTATTTACCGGGAACGCCATCCGCATTGAAAGCGCCGGCTGACGTGTTATTCAACCTCATATCTGCAAAAATCGCCATATCGCCGGATTATTGGAATGACCTGCTGGAAACACCAGTGAAAATCGCCACCGGACAGTCCGCCAGCGTTGCGTTTTTTCTGCAATGGTGTAGGATGTTCCGGTGATGTCAAACGGTGCATGGATCGGCCGGTTATGAATTGGAGTGATTGGGGATTTTTACTGTTGAGTTGTATTTTGGTGGCTTCCGCGGTATGGCTGACCGCTGGAACTCTGTTCATTACCGAATCTTCGGGATCGGCAGCCACGTTAACTCAGAATCAGCATATCGCTTCGAACCGCATATCCAGTCTTGACGGGCTGAACGCCCTGTTTGGTGAGACCGGAGATGTTTCCGAAGAATCCGCTTCCCTGAAACAGACAACCGCAATCTGGATAAGCGATCGGTACGGCATCGAACTCAAAGGC
>JAFGJC010000289.1 GCA_016929305.1 candidate division CSSED10-310 bacterium
AAAGGAGATTTAAAAAAGGCGCATGCTTTTTTCGATTTACTTGACAATTCACAAGAGAACGAACTTGCTCTGCTGGGAAAGGCATGGCTTGCCTATGAAGACAACCGGCCGGTTGAAGCGCTTCGAAATGCAGAAAATTTATTAAAGCAGAATATGGTCTCGAGCTATATGTATGAAGCCAGGGTTCTGGCTGCCAGTTCGAAACAGTTGCTGGGAAAGCGCGAAGAGGCTCTGAGTGACTTGAAGAATATTTTTGAATCCGGGAATCTGATTCGCGAGGTTGAACATAATTCCGATTTTGATGTTCAATCCAATCCGGATGGAAATAAACAATCTTTGATTGAGGAAGTTGAAAAATTAAGTCAATTTATGGGTACACAAGAATATTTTTTAGATTCTGACAGTACAAGCACAAATGCAACCATTCAAAAAGAAATTGTCCGGCTCGATAAGCTTGAATCAAAAGCCATTGAAAAAAATGACCTGAGCTCACTCTCCGAGATTCGCCAATTACGGGGCCAGATGATCGAATCGATTCAGTCTCCTGTCTCATCTTCTCGTGTTTCTGCACTCGATAAGAAAGATCCGCTGATCGAGCAGCTCGGCATGTCGGAATATTTAAGTTATCTGTTTCGTACACTTCTGCTTGAAACACTCAGTGAAAAACAGAAAGCAAAACAGGACATCAAGAATGCAGGCGAATTGCGGGAACAAGCCAGAAGTAAAGACCAATTTTCGATTGCCATTCAGATGGAAATTCGAATCGAGGAGCTTCAAGATTACTACAATTATTTAAACCGCAATGAAATATGGCTCAAAGAAAATGTGCCGCAGGAACTGCAAATCGAAGTGGGACAATGGGCCAATTTCAGTGGTTATGGTATCAGCAATATTAATTTTTCACGTATCAAGGAAATTGAACAGAGAAAAGCCAAGGTCTCAAGATTGCTGGCCAGCGCGGAACGTTGCCTGACCAAGAAACGTGAACAGCTGGAGCTTCGTATTCAAAATCTTCTCGGTGATGTTGAACGGATAGAAGATCAAATCAGAGAAGAGTCGATTAAACGTGAAGACCGCGAGCGGGAACAATTGTTTCATCAGGAATATTTTGACAAGCGCGTTCGTGAATCGAATCTATGATAATTCTTTTATAATACAAAGAAAAGTATTCGACAATGCATCAAAGATGGATTGAAAATATTCTTATGGGATTTGCACTTTGTGCCTGTTTTGGTCTCAGGGCACAGTCTAATGATGCATTGATGGATTCCACATTTAACGCGTTATCTTTACCCCAATTGCAGCAAATTCAGAATTTTTATTTGAACGAGATGGATAAACTGAACCAGGAAAGAGCTTATTTAATCGAACGCGGGATTGATGATGGCGAACGTCTTCTCCGTTCTGCCACAGATCCGGATGTGCTTGATGATATCATCATCCGTCTTGCCGATCTCTACTATTATCAGGAAAAAGATGATTTTCTGAAGCGTATGGAAGAGTACGACCGGCAGATTCAGGATATTGGGGAGTCCGGGAATGCACCTGTTCAGGAGGAACCCAAACTTAACTATCAAAAATCTCTTGAAATGTATCAACGGATCATTGATGAGTTTCCACAAAGCGATCTCATGGATGACGCTATCTATAATCGCGGATTCTTATTGGAGGAAATGGGGCAGTACAGACTGGCGACACAGACCTATCAACATCTGATTCATGCGTTTCCAGACAGCCGCTACGTACCGGAAGCATATATGAGGCTGGGAGAATACTATTTCAATCCACCCAATAACGATCTGGTTCAGGCAATTTCTTTTTTTAAGAAAGTCGAGCAGTACAAAGAAAGTCAACGTTATGAGGAAGCTCTCTATAAATTGGGCTGGAGTTATTATCGACTCAGTGAATATCCTGAAGCCATCAGCTACTTTACAACACTCATCGAAAATGTGATTTCAATGCGTTCGATTGTTAATCAGACAAAAGCTGCACGCCTGGATCTGAAGGATGAAGCCATTGAATATGTGGCCATTAGTTTTATCGATTATGGTGGTCCTCAGAAGGCTTTTCTATATTTGAAATCACTGAATTGGCCGGAGTGGTCTCTCGATGTTTTACAGAAACTTGGCAAAATCTATATGTTGGAGAAAGAAGATTATCCACTGGCAATTGAAACATTTCGGCTGCTACTATCCGTTTTAGGCAAGGATACTACTGCGCCGCTTGTTCAGCAACAGATTGTGGATTGTTATATGATACTCGGACAGGAAGACGAGGCTGTCCGTGCGCGTCGTAAACTGTTCGAAAATTACGGGCCGAATTCTGTATGGTTTCAAACCGTTGAAGATGAAAAGAGCCTGCTTCATGCCTACCGGCTTGCCGAGCAGGCTTTGCGTGAAAATTTCAATGCAACAATGCGGCGAGCCATGCAATCCAATGATCCGTCGCTGTTCGAACAATCTGTAGAGCTTGGCCATCACTATCTGGAACAATTTCCCGAAGATCACTACGCTTACATGGTTCGATGGAATGTGGCGTTAATCCTGGACACAAAACTTCACGATTACAAGGCGGCTCTTCAGGAATATATGACAATCAGTCTGGCATACAATTCTAGTGAATATATGGAATTTGCCCGTGAAAAAGGGATGGCCAGTATTAAAGATGCTGCTCAAAATGCCATCGTAATGGCCGATACTATGATGCGTCGTGAAAAAACCATTGAATCGGCTGAAAATCCTGCGATAGCAAAATATACCCTTGAGGAAGATTCTCTGGAGACATTGCATGCCATTCCCTTGATGGAAAGTGAAAAGTGGCAGCTTCTTACCTATGATAATTATATAAAATTGTTTCCATTTGACTCTAAAACACCGACTATTTTGTCCAATGCCGGTGTTCTCTATTTTACTGCCAATCAATTTGACGAAGCGCTCAAATATTTTAAAACTTTAAAAAATAATTTTCCTGAAAGCAGACAGG
>JAFGJC010000290.1 GCA_016929305.1 candidate division CSSED10-310 bacterium
TTAGATTAACAACGTAGGGCATGAGAGGTCGCCAAGTATCACGCGAGGGATTCTTTATGTATTTTTGAAGTCGGCGCTCGCCCTCGTGATTATCATAACTGAGAATTACAACCGGTATGGTCGCTTCGATTAGTTTATATTTCTCCGCAACTTTGGGATAATCCAGTTCGGTCCGATCACCTTGGATACGTTTTTTGTCGAGCTGAACATCTCTAAATAACATTTGAAAATATTCCGTGTATAAATCCGGATCATGCAGGCGTTCCGGTTTATTACGGCCAAGCAATATCTTGGCTTCATCCAAGCCGATCTTATATGCACCGGGCGGCGAAATATTTTCTGGAAAATCAAAAATGATAACTTTCCCCTTTGTTGATCGTTTTGCTTCACGGTTACATCGGCCAGCTGCTTGAACGATACGATCCAAAGGCCCCATGGCACGGTAAACGGTCGGAAAGTCCAGATCAACGCCAGCCTCCACAACTTGTGTACTGATAAGGCGAACAGGTAACGGGATTTTACTTTTTAGACGATCTGTTACTTCACGAAGCAGGTTTTTTCGATGTGCTCCGCATAGCAATGTGGAAAGATGATACAAGCTATCAACGCTTTTTTGTCTAAGCACCTCATGAAGTGCAAGCGCATGTTTCCTGGTATTCAAAATCACAAGCGCTTGGGTGTTTTCAGGTGTTGCCAATTCGTCGGCCAGTTCCGTAAGAGATATATAATGGCGAACTGGGTCATATGTGACACGTTCGAGCTTTTTGAAATAATCACCATGGTTTCTGACAATTTCCTTAATGATTGTTCCGTCAAAAGCTTTGAGATAGGGCGTTTTGTCAAAAGCAGGTTGTGTTGCAGTAGAAAAGACCAACGTTACACCATACTCATCCACTAGCGTACGGAGGACATCCATTGTGGGAATTAAAAGTTCTGGTGGCAGCGTTTGAACTTCGTCAAGAACGATTATACTTTTCGCAAGGTTGTGTAACTTCCGGCATTTGCTCGGCTTGTTGGAGAATAGACTTTCAAAGAGCTGTACGGTTGTCGTCACAATAAGGGGATAATCCCAATTTTCCGCGGCTAAGCGATGTCGTAAATAGATTTCTTCCTGACTTTCGTTTTCTGGTATTTCCACTTGACTATGATGTTCCAAAACAAATCGTTCACCAAATATATCACGATAAACACGCGCGTTTTGATCAATAATGCTGGTATAGGGCAGGGCAAAAATAATCCTTCTGAAGCCATGTGGCTTATTGTTGACTGCGTGCGATAATGCAAATGCAAGCCCGCTCCGTGTCTTTCCGCCCCCTGTCGGGACAGTCAATCGAAAGAGACCGGGCGTTTCTTTTCCTGCATGAACACATGATAAGTAGATTTGTTTACGTATCCGGTTGATACCATTCATGCGGTTGTTCCACATCATGCCTAGTTGATCAGCGCGAAAGATGGGCCAAAGATCAGCAGGACGGGTCCAGGTGGCGCGCTTAACAGACCGCATTTGATTAAAGTGCTTTTCCGTATTGAGATAATCAGCATCGACAAGGGCAGAAAAAAGCATGCGCAAGCGAAATTCACGCCGGAGATCGTCTTTGGGAAGAAATTCAGGCCTTCTAAGCGGTAGATTTTTCAATGCCTCTTGCATCAGTTTCTTGAGTTGACTGTTCTGCACATCATTCCACCATTGATCTAATTTTCCACCTGCTGTTACAGTTTCGTGTTCAGAGATAAGACCGCCATGATGGCCAGATGCACAGATGGCCACACATGAAGTATCAGCGGGATTCAAACGGAGAAACATCTTCCATAGATAGGCAGCGCCGCAGATCGCATGGGGTACTTTATTGGCCTTTTGTCCTTCATAGCAAGCTCGGAGATAGTTCTGAAATGCTGGGTTAACTTTGCCAAGATCATGAAATATTCCCAGAATATATCCAAGATTTTCTGATCCAAATGCTTTTGCAAAATTATAACTCAGTGTTGCTGTCGCCATAAGATGTTCATTCAGATTGTGCCAAAGTATCGGGTTATCTTTTGATGGTGTATGGGCGAAAATAGATTGTGGATTCATGCTTATCCTTTAGTTATTTAAAAGAAATACCCATCCGTTGCCCGCTGAAAAAATATTCCATCAGAAAACGTCATAGGTGCTTCTCCTTTGATTTAGTTGTTCTGAAACTGTTTGGTTTAAAAGACTGCTGAGAAAAATCTGCCGCATTATAGCAGCGGCTCTTTGTAAATCAATTCATTTTGATTATTACCGTAAATATTGCTCCTCGAATTGGCGTGAGGGAACGGTTAGAGGAACGGTTAGAAACCGTTCCCTACGGACAAACATCGCCATCCACCATCCACCATCCACCATGAACTATGAACTATGAGCTATGAGCTATGAGCTATGAGCTATGAGCCACAAGCTTTTCCCATCGCCTATCCACCAATTCACATGTCCTTTGTTATTTAATGTCATCCATCAATTTTGCTATCTGCTCGGGCGCCGGCAGTTCTTTTCTCAGCGCAACCGGCAATTTTGAAACGATTTGATATTTTGCAACGCCGATGGGTTTCCGGCTTTGACGTAACGCATACTCCACAATGGTCTGGTTTTTGTCTTTGCACAGAATAATGCCGATAGACGGATTTTCACCTTTTTCTTTGACGGTTTCATCCAGTGCCGTCAGGTAAAATTGCATTTTGCCGACATACTCCGGTAAAAATTTGCCTGCCTTGAGTTCGATGGCCACCAGGCATTTCAAACGGCGATGGTAAAGCAGAA
>JAFGJC010000291.1 GCA_016929305.1 candidate division CSSED10-310 bacterium
ACAGAAGACAGTCTTGTGCAGTGCACATGTTCTTTTGGATTACTCCAAAATTAAAGCGGAGATAAAAAGTGCGCGTTTATATTATCTCAATCTTGGTCTGTTGGCGTGGGTGATTGGAATAGCGGTTTTATTTTTGTTTATTTATATTATCATGAATCCGTTCCGGCGACTGCAAGAATGGGTCAAGGCGTTGGGGCAACCTGGTGTTGCTGAAGAAATGGACATAGACGCATCAACCGAAGTAGGAGAAATCGCTCAAGCGTTCAGCGATATCACCCAACAATTGCGGGAATCGCAGAAAAATTTGGCCGAACAAGAACGGCTGCAAAAAGAAATGCAGGTCGCAAAAGAAATCCAACAGACCCTTTTACCCTCTGAGGTACCGGAATTAGAGGGTTATGAGATTGCTTCTTACTATGCAGCAGCAAAGGAAGTCGGTGGTGATTATTTTGATTTTGTTGAAGTTGATAAAGACACTCTCGGCATCGTAGTTGGTGATGTCTCTGGAAAGGGTGTACCCGGTTCTTTGGTCATGACGATGATCCGCACGGCTTTAAGAACAGAAGCTCGCGGTACATATGATGCGGCTGAAGTATTGGCGAGAGTGAATGATTTTATCGTGAATGATATGAAAAAGGGTATGTTCGTTACACTTTTTTATGTCATTATTGATTCCAAACGACGCAGATTGAATTATGCTAGTGCTGGCCATAATCCGATGATTCTGTATCGAGCGAGCACAGGCAAAACATATTATCTAAATCCTCGAGGATTTCCCATTGGCATTTCCTTGCCTGATAAAAACCTGTTCAAAAATTCGATTGAATCTGATACGATCGCGCTTGCTGAAGATGATATTTTGCTGGTTTATACGGATGGCATAACTGAAGCGATGAATGTCAAGCGCCATATGTACGGTGAAGAGAGATTTCTCAATATTATTCGAAAGCACGGGAGTTCGATGGCCAAAGAATTTGTACAGGAACTCCATCAGGAGATATTATCTTTTACCGAAGGTTATCCACAAAGCGATGATATCACGCTGGTTGCAATCAAGGAAAAAGCAACAGCGGAAAAAATTGAACTCAGCAGGGCAAAACGTGCCTATTTGCAGATCAAACAAGGATTGACGATAAAAGACGCTTGTGAAACGGCAGGAATATCCCTTTATGCTTATAATAAGTACCGCGATCAGTTTGAAAAAGAGGGGATTGAAGCTGAGCGTGTCATGGTTGACACTGAAGCCATCGAGGTAAAGCACCTGAGCATTGAAGATAAGACCAAGATTTTTGATATTGTCCGCAGATTTCCAGAATATGGAGCAAAAAGAATTAGTGAAGAGTTAAACACAGTTCGGTATGAATTCACTGAAATCAGTGCCGCCAAGATATACGAAGAACTGGTCCGGTCCAGACTCAATACAAAGGAGATGAGAGAAGCCTATGTTGCACGTGGCGGACGAAAAAAACGCTTGAAACCGCCCGGAACGCCCCTATTGACCATTGATGGTCAGGTTATCATCCATCGAAGGGGATTGGACACTGACATAGAGGAGGAACCACTTTTTGCATTTCCTCCTGAGAAAGCGGTAATTTCCACGAATCAAACAACTATTTCTGAATCTGAAGGAATACAAGAAAAATCCAAACACGAATTGCATGAGATGTCTGTCGATCCAATAAACGAAACTGAATTGATTGACGGAACTTTGTCCCCGATAAATTTTTTAAACCTTAAAGTCGGAGAACTATTAGAGACTCCATTCGAAGATCTTTTCGATAAAAGAAAACAGATGCAGGAGGAAACTCCCTTCGAATCAGAAAATCCTCCAGGATCCGCAATAGAAACTCAAAATGTACCTTTCATGGATCAAAAAGAAGATGAGAGCAGGGCAGATATTTTACCTTCCATATCCGAAGAGGCGCTTTTACAGGATCTGGCTCTTCCCGAAGATTTTCAAGGAGTCCGAAAGATAGAAGAAGAGGAAATGGAATTCGCCGAGATGATACGCGTGGGTGGCGGGATAGAGGATCCCGATCTGTTACAGGATCAAAATACCTTTCAAGGATCTCCTGTTGAAGACACGCCGATCGTATCAGAAGATATAAAAAATGTCTTTACAAAAGCTCAAGATCTTGATCCACTTGAGGATTTTCTAACAGATGGGGATCTAAAAGGTGAAAATGGTATTGAGAGTGATTTCAATAATTTGATCGCTGAACAATTATTACAACAGGATTTCCACTCTGAATATGATGATGAATCAAGCCCGAATGAGATATCTGACACCTTATTAGCAGAAAACAAGAAGGATCAGCAAAGAGAAGACAAGCAGGAGCATAAGCTCACTTTTGACGGTCTCGTAACACAATTGGAGCAAAATACGGCCTCAGTACAAAACAGCGACCAAGATTTTGATCAACTCCTTTTGGATGTTTTGAAAAATATTACGGTGGATGAAAATTCGAAAGGAGAAACAAAAAAAGAAAAAAGATATCCGAGCGATGAATCCCTTAATCAGCAGGATATGTTTAAAGAAGCACTGCAATTGTATGAAGATGAAAAATACGAGGCAGCGATTACCGCAATAATAAACATAATAGGAAATTATCCGAATAGCTCACAGGCGCATGTTTTATTGGGTAATGTATGTTATCGCCTGAGAAAGTACAATGAAGCGGCAAGAGAATTTGAGACGGTCATTAGAATTGATCCACAAAACCTGTATGCGCGTGAAAATTTGGGTGTTGTCTATGCAAATCAAGGGAATATGCAAAAAGCTATTTTCCAGTGGGAAAGGCTTTTGCTTATATCACCACAACGTCAGGACATCCGCAACAGCATTGCTCAAGCAAGGAATTTATCCGATGGCATAAATTCAATGAAAAGTAAAGGATGATCATTATCCTCGATTAATTTAATATTGACATTTTCAAGATTTACAGCTATATTTTCAAGCGATATAAAAACTTTTTTCCTTAACGTACCAATTCAAACGAGGTCGGTGTTTACAGGGGCCTCAATATTTGCAATGGAGACGTATAAATATGGAAGGTATACAATTGTCTGTGGAAAAAACTGGAGTTCAAGATAGCATTTCAATCATCAAAATCGGAGGGTATATTGATACAACGACATCCTCTGAGCTTGAGCATGCGCTTAATTCTTTATTGAAATCCGGATCTTTTAACATTATCATCGATTTGGGCAATGTTGATTATGTCAGCAGTGCTGGCTGGGGTATTTTTATCAGTGAGATTAAAGGTATCAGAGAGAAGGGTGGCGATTTAAAACTTGTGCGCATGATACCGGAAGTATATGAAGTTTTCGAGCTATTGGAATTTCATTATATACTTAAAGCTTTTGAGAATATAGATGAAGCTATTAATGATTTTGAAAAAACCGGTATTGTCAAGGAATCGGCAAAAATTATTGAGATATCCGATAAGGACAAAGGAACTCAACAGCAGGGCCAATATTTGCGCAGATCCGATTCAAAAACGATCCATATGGATGTTTCTGTTGAAGCAAAGATAAAAAGAATTGTCGCTTCAAATCCGGAAGCTAAAACAACCCAGATTGCACGAACGCTCAATACTCCATTATACGGAAATACAAAAATCGGCTGGTTTGCACTTCGCAGGCTTTTA
>JAFGJC010000292.1 GCA_016929305.1 candidate division CSSED10-310 bacterium
GTCAACCTCTTCTCACGATCCTATTATTTCCAACAACATCATTACAGAAAATTGCGCCGTCAGATCAGGTGGAGGTATAAGCTATGGCAGTGGAAGTTGCCAGATAATAAACAATCTCATTTCGGATAACGTTTCTGAGGATATGTGTGGTGGTTTGGGGGGGAGCGGTTCCCCTTTAATTTTCAATAACATCGTTTCCGGAAACAAAGCAACCAATTATGCCGGAGGGATGAAATTAACCGGTTCACCGGTCGTTGCAAACTGTTTGATCACTGATAATATCTGCGGTGTCAGAGGTTCGGCCATATACTTTTCCAATACCTCAAAAGGCTCTGTGGTAAATTGCACAATTTCAGGCAATTTGGGTTCTGTATCAGGTATACCAGTGGTCGCCAGTTACGATGCCTCCCCGGAATTCTACAACTGTATTCTTTGGAACGAATCGGTTCCGGAGGTGTCGGCATCCTCAAGTTATCCCACCAATCCGGCATTTCCATATATACACTATTGTGATGTTCAGGATGGCTATCCGGGAACAGGCAATATTGATGCGCACCCGCTTTATGCAGATGGACCGTTGGGATCGTATTACCTCAGTCATACTGAAGCGGGTCAGGCAACCACCAGCCCGTGTGTCGATGCGGGGCGAAAAGATGCTTCCGAAATATGCTTCGATCTACCTTCAGGCCGTACATGTTTGAATGAATGGACAACCCGGACCGATGAGGTCAAAGATACCGGGCAAACCGATATGGGATTTCACTACAGTTTTTATGAACCCCCGGGTGTGGATCTCCTGCTAAATGATACAATGTTTGAAGCGGGAGAACCGTTTAAGCTTCGAGCATATTGTGTCGGAACTGATAATGTTTCTGAAGCCGACCTGTACGTCGCCCTGGAAGTGTTCGGTCAGTTCTGGTTCTGGCCAGACTGGCAGCAAATACCTTCCCACAAGCGCATCGATCTGACCAGTGGCAGCGTACACTACTATTTCATTCTTGATTTCACCTGGCCTGATGGCGAATTCGGCAGCATCGATGGACTCAACTTCTGGGGTGCCATGTTTGATCCTGTTGATGGAGAATTAATCGGAAATTATGACAAAGTCACGTTTGGATATCGTTAACCGTTGCTATCCAAAGCGATCAGAAATGCCATGAATGAATCATAAGAACTCGATTTAAATCCTGCTGTTGATTCCTGATCCCGGCTGACCAGAAAAGTCAGCCGGTTCCTATATATGTTCTTCAGTTTTGTCAAATCCATGATAACAAGACTTTTAAAAGCAGTTATCGATTCCATTAAATGTTCAATAACTAAAATATTTTTATGATTCCGGAACTCCAACGAAGCCTTCTGAAGATTCGCGATGATATTTTCTGTGAGTGTAATCTGTTGCGTTAACTCATCGCATACTGTTTTTAACTCCAAACCAACATCTTCAGCCTTCTCCCTACCTTCGATTCCCGAATCCTCACGGCCTCGAACAAATATCGTATACAATTCCTCATTCACACCGGAGATGATCATCTGAAATCTGACGATACATTCGACATCATCTTCTCTTCTGCCCGGTGCCAGCGGTTTCAGACTTATCAGCAACGAACGGTAATGAGCTTCACACGTTTCGTCTGAATGGCTGATATCAAAACCACGATCTGAAAAAAAATTTTCAAAATCTTTCTTGGTTTTGGCGATGATATCGTCCAAGCGCCGGTTTATGAGCTTATTGACATTTTCGTTTGCGATCCGATGTTTTTTATCAATCGTATCATATGCACTTTTGATATCTTCTATCCAACGCATTTCCTTAAATTTCAACGCCGTTTCTCCATTTAGATGAATCCCTCGTTTTTTTAAATAAAATCGTCTTTTACTATAATAGGAGCCAGCATTATCTTCAAAGAAAAAAATACTGTCTTCGGGCTGGTGATGTAAATATCATGATTGGAAAAACATTTTTATGGACACAACAATCAAAATAAATCCGATGATTTGACGGAAAGTTTTTTCTGATATTTTGACATGCATGGAGTTACCGGCTATCAATCCAACAAACAAAGCAGGAACGATAAAACCTGCCGTAATAATGTGTTGAGGCTGCACCAAATCAAAACTGAAATATAAAGCGAGTCTTCCGCAAGCTTCTATTAAAAACAGGGGGACAAGAAGTTTTCTGACAGTTTGTTTAGAATACCGGTGTCCAAAGTACCAAATGATTGGCGGTCCACTGATGCCAAATAGTCCGCCTGTTATTCCGCCGATCGCAGCACAGATCAATCCTTTACAATCCGGCAATCGGGGAACGTCAGTGGATACACTGATCTGACTCCTGGACTGGAATAATATCAAAAACCATAATCCCAAGATGAAAATAATGATCGCCAGTATGGCCTCAAAAATATCGACAGGAACTATTTTCAGAGAAATGACACCCAGAAATGTTCCTGCCACCGCGGGAACGGCTAACGCTATAAGATACTTGAAATGTTCAAAACCGCGATCTAATAAAAACAGATAAATTCCGCCGGCAATGTCAAGAATTACTGAAATGATGATAATATCTTTGGGGGACGCAAGGAGTGAACCCAGAGACACAAACACGATTGCAGGACCAAATCCCGTGAGCGCCTTAACGAAATATGCCACCAGCGCTATACTCAGTAATGCCGTCAATACTGCAATCGTCATCAATCCGACCTTCCGCCACTGATCATTCCGGAAATATCCGGTTGATGCCTACAATATACACATCAATAAATCGAAATTACCATGTGACAGAGAAAATTCTATTTAGTTACTCAACCGTTTAACGTATCGCTTATTAGTATGAATCACGATCAACACATGATAAAATGAAATAATGAACATCATTTTGAAATGAGGTGCGGCAATCATGAAAATTTTACTTTGGATTACCGGATGTATAGTGTTCGGTGTATTTCCTTGTTTAAGCTCCCAGGATGACAGAGACAGTACAACTGAATCATTACCAAACATCGATACTCTTTGGAATTTCAGTGACCCATCCGCTTCAGAAAGCAATTTCAGGGCGGTATTAAGCAAAGTGCCAGCTTCGGGGGCAACCTCCTACCACATTGAACTCCTCACACAAATTGCGCGAGCAGAAGGATTGCAGGGTAATTTTCAGGAAGGGCACAAAACGCTGGATCAGGCAGAGAAAATGCTTTTACCGGAACACAAACGGGCAAAAGTTCGGTATTTATTAGAGCGAGGGCGTTTATTTAATTCATCAGGGGATCCGATAAAATCCAGAGCCTATTTTCTGGAAGCCTGGAATAACGCTCAATCCGAACAATTTGGTCTATTAGCGATAGATGCCGCGCACATGCTGGGAATCGTGGAAGAGCCAGTCAAACAGCTCGAATGGAATATTAAAGCATTAAAACTTGCAGAGTCATCTGATAATCCAAGGGCAAAAAACTGGTTAGGACCCATGTATAATAACATCGGATGGACTTACTTTGACATGAATCAGTTTGATAAAGCATTGGAACTCTTCAATAAATCCCTGGAATGGAGAATGTCACGCAAAGACGATGAAGGCACACGAATTGCGAAATGGACGATTGCCCGTGTTTATCGTGAATTGAACCGTATCGATGAAGCCATGCAAATTCTGCAAGATTTGGAAAAAGAAACACATGAAAACAATCTCCCGGCCAGCGGATATGTTCACGAAGAGATGGGGGAATGTTATCTGATCAAAGGAGATCCGGAAGCGGCGAAAGAACACTTCAAAACAGCTTATAAAATCTTGTCAGCGGATGACTGGCTGACGAAAAATGAACCGGAGCGCTTGCAGAGAATAAAATCGCTGGGCGGTATCGATTAGGTGTACATATCATCCGCTATACGCGTTTTTATAAATAATTTCATAGGGAGAAAAATGTGAAACGACTGATATTGGTAACAATAATGTGTTCAGCAGTATGGTTTTCATTGTATTTTGAATCTGCGGGTATTTGTGAAACTCAAAAACAAAACAAGAATTTAAGCCGGAACTGTTATATGGGATTTACGACCTGGCCATACGATGTTACAACGGACGCCGTATTGGATACGTATCAGAAAATCCGAGACCATGGAGATATTATCGCCGTACATTGGGATGAGGGAATACCCTGGCCAGAGGCATACGATCAGCGAAGTTATCCATATGATCTGGAGTATACGCTGCAATTCATGCAAAACCAGATCGGTACGGATGAGACGGTCTATCTTGGAATTTCCGCATTGAATATGAGTCGGAATGGTATGGCATTATATCGCGGGAACAGCCCTAATCAGCCGTTGCCAAGTCCCTGGTCGACATATGCTTTCGATGACGAACACGTTATCACTGCGTATACCAATTTTTGTCTTGATCTCATCGCCAGGTTTAATCCAGCTTATGTCAACTATTCTATCGAGGCTTCAGAATTGCTGTTTGCATCACCGGAAAAGTGGAACGAATTCACCGTTTTTATGCAGGAAGTATCGACACGTATCAAATATGAACACCCCTCACTCCCTCTCTGCCTTTCCATCGCTCTGAAACACCCGGATTCCTCTGAAATGCTGTTTCTAGCGGATCGATTGCGTGAGATGTTGCCGTACATTGATTTTCTGGGCGGTAGCGTCTATCCCTACATTTTTTATGGACTGGAGTCTGGCGGTGATCCTGCACAACTGCCGCTCGATTGGCTTTATCAACTTGAGGAACTGGCTCAGGGCAAACCAACAGCGATAACTGAGACGGGCTGGATTGCAGAAGATCTTGTTATTGATTCTTTAGGAGTATCGATTGCCGGCACACCTGAATGGCAAGCCTCTTACATCGATAGGCTGATGTGGGAATCGGATCAGATGGAAATGCTGTTTGTCATATGGTTCACGATTGTCGATTATGATGCGCTTTGGGACACGCTGCCGGAATCGATGAAGGAGTTGGCGTTAATCTGGCGGGATACGGGTTTATATTCAAGCGGTTCACCTCCTCAACCCCGAATAGCTTTAAACAATTGGGACCAATGGCTTATGCGACTGAAAACACCCTCTAAACCCTGTATTCGAACGGGTGTCAACGTGATCATGCCCTCAACATTTTTTCACCCTAATGATACCGCAGCCTTAACAATTTATGTGTGTAATGATCTTGAGTCACCGATTAAAAACCATCCCTTGTTCCTCATTCTCGATATTTATGGCAATTACTACTATGCTCCAAGTTTTTCCGGAATAGACTATTACAATCACAGTTATGAAAGCGGGCATAATGTGATTGAGGTTGTTCCAGAATTCTATTGGCCATTCGGAACAGGTCATTATGAAAATATCAACTGGTATTGTGCCTTGTTAACACCGGCAATGAATGCGATCTACGGTGAATACGATATCTTTCGTTTTGGATGGACGGAATGATATATTTTTGATTGTTATATTAGGTTGACTTGATCCTTTCAATCGTGTAGATCGCCAGATTAGGTATCTGTTCGGGGGATCATCATTGGGCTTTGATTTCTA
>JAFGJC010000293.1 GCA_016929305.1 candidate division CSSED10-310 bacterium
GACCATGAGATTGGCAAAGGAATTCACCAAAGGATTTACTACGGAAATCGCGCCCTTCCGCCTGGTATTGGGGTTGTGCCCGACGTTGGCGGTAACAACGACGGCTGATAATGGAATGGGCATGGGCCTGGCGACAACCTTTGTTCTGTTATGCTCCAATATTCTTGTTTCAATGCTGCGGAAACTGATACCCAAAAAAGTCCGGATAGCGTGTTACATTGTATTGATTGCAACCTTCGTTGTCGCCGTTGAATTGTTGATGCAGGCATTTTTCTATCCGTTATATCAGCGGCTTGGTATCTTCGTACCATTGATCGTTGTCAATTGCATTATTTTAGGCCGAGCGGAGGCGTTTGCATCTAAAAACAATATTCTGTATTCAGCCGTTGATGGTCTGGGGATTGGTCTTGGATTTACGTTATCATTGACACTGCTGGGCGCTTTGCGCGAATTGCTTGGTACTGGAGCGATTTTTGGGATGCGAATTATGGGATCCTCTTTTGAGCCATTCGAGTTTATGGTTAAAGCACCGGGAGCATTTGTTACGTTGGGATTAATGTTATTCCTGATGAACCTTCTGACCACATTATCCAAATCGAAAGCCAAGGCCTGAGATAAGGAGACGAATCTATGGAATATATATTGCTAATAATCAGTGCCGTTCTGGTTAATAATATTCTTCTTGCACAGTATTTAGGCAACTGCCCCTTTCTGGGTGTTTCAAAACAGATGGATACCGCCCTTGGCATGGGAACTGCGGTTGTGTTTACCATGACACTTGCATCTATCATTACTTGGGCAGTACATCGCTGGATTCTGGCACCGTTTGATCTGGTATTTCTTCAGACGATTGCATTTATTCTGGTTATCGCGTCTTTGGTCCAGTTTGTTGAAATATTCATGAAAAAGATGATGGAACCACTCTACAGAGCGCTCGGAATATTCCTGCCTCTGATAACAACAAACTGTGCTGTTCTGGGTGTGGCATTGCTTTGCATTAAAAAAGAATATTCTTTCCCGCAAATGGTTATCTTCTCATTCGCTTCCGGACTGGGATTTGCACTGGCTCTGGTTCTTTTCGCCGGATTACGTGAACGATATGCAATTTCACGAATTCCCAAAGCTCTTGAAGGAACGGCAATAGGACTAATTACTGCCGGATTCATGTCCCTGGCCTTTTTTGGTTTTAAGGGAATGACATGATATACTGTTTTGATGAGGGGTTGAGGAAAGTTTCATAGGAGAGGGCTGCTATGATCAATGCGTTAATCGTAATGGGTGGCATCGGATTTATTGCAGCACTGCTGCTTGGTGTCGCTTCACGCGTATTTTATGTTAAGGAAAACCCACTTATTATTGAAGTGGAAGAGGCATTACCGGGAGCAAATTGTGGGGGTTGCGGTTATGCCGGATGTCATGCTGCCGCAGTAGCTATCGCGACGGGTAAAGCGCCGCCAAATATTTGTGTTGGCGGAGGTCCGGAAGTCAGTGAAAATGTTGCCGCAGTGATGGGAATGAAAATTGTCGCCAAAGAGCCGGAGCTGGCCAGTACCGAATGTTGTGGCGGCGATCGGGCCATTGAGAAATTCGACTATGACGGTATTCAGGACTGCCGTGCTGCAAACATGTTATTCGGTGGCACAAAACTCTGTGAACGAGGTTGTCTGGGATTCGGAACCTGCGTGGCAAGCTGTCCATTTGATGCCATCGTCATGGGTCCGGATCGGTTACCTATATTTCTGCCTGACAAATGCAGAGGGTGCGGTAACTGCATTCGGAACTGCCCCAAAGGTATCATCTCCCTGATCTCATCTACCGCGAAAATACTTCACTTTAATCAATATTCGGAGTGTCTTGCTCCCTGCCGGCAGAAATGCCCGGCTCAAATTGATGTTCCGGCTTATATTGAACACATTCGTGAAGGCAGATACAAAGAAGCCATCTTGACCATCAAAGAACGAAATCCACTGCCCTTGACCTGTGGTCGCGTTTGCCCGCACCCCTGTGAAGAAATTTGCCGGCGAGGTGTCGAAGATGAGCCTGTAGCTATCAACTATCTGAAACGGTTTGTCGCCGATTGGGAGATGAATCAGGATAAACATCTGGATGTGTCGGTCGCGGCTTCCACTGGATATAAGGTAGCTGTTATCGGCGGGGGTCCGGCTGGTCTTTCCTGTGCATATTTCCTTCGAAGACTCGGTCATAAAGTCACCATTTACGAGAAAATGCCGAAACTCGGGGGTATGTTGCGCTATGGTATTCCCGAATACCGCCTCCCCAAAAAAATACTTGACTGGGAAATCGAAGGCATCATTAACCTCGGAATCGATGTCCGTTGTAACGTGAAATTTGGAGAAGATTTCGATCTGGAGTTTTTGAAAGCTGCAGGATTCGATGCCGTATTTTGTGGCATAGGCGCTTGGGCAAGCCGCGACATGAAAATTGAAGGTGAAGATTTGCAGGGCGTCTGGGATGGTATTGATTTCCTCGCACGTTTTCATCTAGGCGATCCGCCTAAAATCGGAAAGCGTGTCATTATCGTCGGCGGCGGCAATACAGCGATCGATGCTGCTCGTTCATCTCTGCGGTTGGGTGCTGAAAAAGTAACGTTGATGTATCGCCGTTCAAGAGATGAAATGCCTGCTAACGAACTGGAGATTGTTGCTGCGGAGCAGGAGGGTATTGAGATGCTTTTCCTGGCTGCGCCCGTAAAGATTTTAGGGCAGGATGGCAAGATGATTCAGGTGGAATACATTAAAATGCGACTGACCGATCCTGATCCAAGCGGTCGACGCAGACCGGAACCAATACCTTCATCGGAAACGCTAATCGAAGCCGATACCATTATTGCTGCTATCGGGCAATTCCCCAAAATCGACTTTATTCGCGAAGGTAAACTCATTTCAAATCTCAAAATTACCAAATGGAACACAATTGACGGTAAAGAATCAACATTGCAGACGGAAATCCCTTATGTTTTCACCGGAGGTGATTGTTTTACAGGTCCGGCAATTGCCGTTGATGCTATAGGTGCCGGACGGTATGCAGCACGATCGATACACTTTTTCCTTACGGAGGGTGAAATCCCGCCTGTCGAAGACCGTCAGACAAAACTTATCCGGGAGACCTTGTTCGAATCTGTCGAAGGTTTAACCCATGTTCCCAGAGCACATCAGCCGGAACTGGAGGTTAACTACAGGATCGGTAACTTTGAGGAGGTTGAACATACCTTGACACCCGATGCCGCTAAGCGGGAAGCGGAAAGGTGTTTGAAATGCGGGTTGATATGCTATAACCGCGAACTTCTGGAGGCTATGGGACGGGAGATGGCTTCAGTAGGAGATTCGGCCGAAGCAAAAAAAGAATAAGCAAAAATGGAGGACAGCCATGAACGATGATGATGAGAAAAGAAGGGATCATAAGTATTTACAGAGTCATAAATATAATGAACGCATCCGATTAAAATCTGGAACGTTTCTTCACACCTACTGTCCAAAATGTTCGGAAAGCCTTATTGTAAATGGGCAAATCAGATTAAAAGCTACCAATCCAGATGAAAAAGAAGGTGTTCTTGAGTTGTCCCCATACCTGAATGTTTTTAACCACCACAGTACCATGGATATTCAACCGGCAGCCGAACTACACGATCTACGCTGTCCGCATTGTAACCAAAGCATTGTGCATCCGGAAGTTATGTGTGGTGCATGCGGATCGCATACGGCTGAATTATCAGTCGCAGCGGTACATATTCGAGTTCCGTTTTTGATCTGCTTAAAAGAAGGTTGCCATTGGCATGGCATACAGCCGGAGGATGAACAATTGTTGATCCAGGATGCCAGCGACGAATGGTAAATCCCAGATAAATTGGACATATTAACTCCTCGATTTACATGCCGTCTGTGAACTCATTTTCCATCGTCTATTATGTGTCGAGTCACGGATTCGGTCACGCTACTAGGTCTGCTGAAATTGTTTCCAATTTGAAACAGCTTCACCCTTCTATGAGAGTATTAATCAGAAGCGCAATACCTCCCCAGAAATTTTCCTCACTGTGCGATACGCCTGTATCGGGATCCGACAATTATGATGTGGGTGTGGCACAAAGTGATTGTTTGCATATCGATATCAATGAAACCTACAGGCTGTGTCAACGCTGGTTGTGCGAGACACCTCAAATTATTCGTCGTGAGGTAGCGTTTTGTAAATCGCAGAATGCGATTGGGATTGTCTCCGATATCTCTTCTTTGCCTTTCAGGATAGCAGAACTCATTAAAGTACCCAGTATCGGAATATCAAATTTCACATGGGATTGGATTTATGAGCCATGGATGGACAACGTTCCTGGTTTTAAATTGATCATCAAGGAACTCCGCAACGATTATGCGAAGGCATCACTGTTTTTGAAGTTGCCTTTTTCCGGGCAGTTAACAGCTTTTCCGGTAACTGAGTCAATATCTCTTGTCGGAAGAGAATCAACAATATGTGTTGACACCGTGAAAAAAAAGCTTTCGTTGCCGAAGACTAAAAAAACAATCTTACTTTCATTTGGCGGGCATGGATTGCGATTTGACAATACTATTCACACCAAGATTCCCTTTGATAGATATGAATTCATATCCACTAACGATTATGGCATATCCTGCAGGCATTTCTCTGAATCTTTTTTACGTCAAAATGAAATATGTTATCAGGATTTAGTGAAGGTATCGGATATGGTAATCACCAAACCTGGTTATGGCATCGTATCGGAGTGCATTGTGAATCGAACGCCTATTTTATATACCGACAGAGGATTGTTTCGAGAATATCCGGTACTGGTGAAAGAGATGAACGATTACATTCCAGCTCTGCACATTCCAGGCGAGATGCTGGTTTCCGGAAACTGGGAACCTTATATAGACAGACTTTTCGAAGAACCCATGAGCCCTCTGGAAAAACCAACTGATGGTGCTGCTATCGCGGCGAAGCGAATATGTGATACAATTGGTGTTCAATGATTGAAAAATTTACTGCATTCGATATCATTATTTTTATTGTTATCATCATACCTGCAGTTTTTGGCGTCATTAAAGGTTTTTTCAGGTTGGTTTTTGGACTGATTGGTACCATTCTGGGATTTGGTCTAGCCATTGTTTTCTCCAGACCTTTCGGGGATTTCATTGCGCAATTGTTAAAATTTAAACATACATTTTCCGGGCGGTTAACGGCATTTTTTTTAATCTTCTTGAGTTGTTGGATTTTAGGGATTGCAACAGGTTACCTCATGAAGAAATTGTTTGCCTCTCTTAAACTTGGTTGGCTGGATAGAATTGTTGGCGGTATGATTGGTGCGTTAAAAGGATTTATCTTAGTTGCTTTTATCTGTATCGTGATTGTTGTCGTTCCTTCATTTGAACCGGTATTTGAATCGTCACAGCTAGCAAAACCTATTATTAATGGGACATCAATGATGGTGAGTTATCTACCTGACACGTGGCAAAATTATCTTGATCCGCACCGCTGGATTGGCAAAGCTGAGGAAGGACAAAAAAAACCATTGAATCCCGATTCGCTGAAATCAAAATCTAAGAAACCCGGAAAATCTAAAGGATGATGATTTCAATTTAAAAGGATTGTGTGCCATGGGAAGTCTTCGTGACGAATTGTTGAAAGCAAAGTTTATCACTAAAAAAGAAGCAAAAAAAGCAAAACGTGAAGCTCGCGAAAAACAAAAACAGCATGGACCGGAATCAACGGAGATGCAACAATATCGAAAAAGCAGGAATTATAAAGAGGATCTGCTTGCCAAAGCTGATTTAGATCGGCAAATGGAGAAAAAACGGCAGGAGGAACATGAAGAACCTGAAAAAACACACCGGCTAAATCATATCATTCAATCAGGAAGGATTGTGGAAGGACGAAATGGTAAATACCGGTTCCATTATGTCACTCGCACAGGTCATATCCCATTCATTGAGGTAACGCCCCAGTTATCATTATTACTTGAACATGGAGATGCTGCTATTGTGGAATATCCCGATGAGACAAAGGTTGAGATTATTTCACGTGATGCAGCAAGAAAAATCAATTTGCTGGATTCACGTCGTATCAGATTCTTTATAAATGGCAATAAAACGATGGACGGGAATTGAGGTTGGCATGAAACATTCCGCGGTTTTATTTCGTAGTTAGTATTAGGAGGGAGCTAGTCATGAAGAGAAAACTACTAATCATCCTTTTGATTCTGACTCTGGGAGTGGTGAATACGCTGTATGCGGCGGATGACCGTTCCGAAAGATCTTATATGGTATTTGCCAAAGGGATCGATACATTGCTCTTGGATACAGAACATGTTTTTGTGAGGATTGAGGATAAAGCAGAGTATTTTTACCTGGATGGCATGGGTGTTTTCTTTATCGGAAGAATATCCATGACGGCATCGTCGAACTTTTCTGTTGTTATTGATCAATGGTCAAAGTGGTTTGATCAAAAGTCTGAAACAGAAAAAGAATCGCAGGAGGGTGATGATGCCGCCAAGCAATCTGAAAAGGAAAAGTTAGACAAGAAATACCAGAATATCATTGAGAAAGACAGGGAACGTATTACGGAAATGGATCGGCATCTAACAGCTTTCAAACAGGAATTAATCACCACAATTTTCGACTATGGGCCAATTTTGAAAGGTGTTAATGCAGATGAAAGCATCGTTGTTGTTTTCTTTGTCAAAAATGAAGAATTCGAGAAAAAATATGGGAAATCTCAACTCGTAGTCAGTGTCCGATTTGATGATCTGCAGAAAGCTGCATCTATGTCTCCTTTGGATCCGAAAGTCCAGAAACTGTTCAAGTTTAACATTTAGTGTTGAGATTGTTCAGATATGGTGCAGTCCCTGAGCGAAGTGATGGCATCGATGCAGGCGGCTCTCGCAGCATGGTGGAAGTTTTCTTGATGAAAATCAGCGCGGTATGAGTCGCTTCTATAGGCAAATAAAATACCCCGGGATGAATTAACGACGCCGCCCAATCCCTTTTTGTCTAAAGTCAAAACAGCATCGGAAGCATTACCTCCCTGATGGCCGTATCCCGGAATGAGGAACGGAGTAGATGGCATCAATTTACGAAGCTTGACGGCTTGATTCGGAAAGGTTGCTCCAACCACAGCACCAATATCCGAATATCCACTTCTGCCCAGTCGCGATAAACCTTTGTCGTGAATTGTTCGTGCAATGATTTCTGAAATAGTGCCCATCGGCGTTTCGATGTCCTGTATATCGCTGCTGGTCGGATTACTCGTTTTCAGCAGGATGAACACACCGGTTTCATGAGCGTTACTCAAAAATGGTTCAATAGAATTCCATCCTAAAAAGGGATTTACGGTAAGTGCATCTACAGGTATTGGCGGGTTGATACATTGGTTTGAAATAGTGTGCGCGGATAAATAGGCATTGGCATAAGCCTTTGCAGTAGAACCGATATCACTGCGTTTGGCATCTCCGATAACTATAAGATTTCTATTTTTTGCTTCGTGACAGAGTTTAGCCAACAGGACCATGCCATTCGGTCCGAGTTGTTCAAAAAACGCGAATTGCGGTTTTATTACACCTACAAGATCGTAAACGGCATCAAGTATTTTGAACAAATACTCTTCAACAGCCAGACAGCAGCCCGACAGTAAATCGGAAGACCGGGAGGTGTATTTTTTTATCAGCGTGACCGGGATGAGATCCAGATGCGGATCAAAGCCAACGCAAAGCGGTGTTGATTTTGCTTCGATAGATCTGAACAAACGATCTGCAAAATGTTCAGTCATACAACGATTATTTCGGAGGGTGGTTCATCAGGGCAAACATGAGGTCACCTTCAGCTGCAATTTTTCCACCAATGACTTCAACAAGGCCATGAGCAGCATATATTCGACCCCGGCGGGATGTAAATTCTACTTTTAGTCGGAGTTGATCTCCGGGTACAACAGGTTGTTTAAATTTAAAATTTTTAACGGACGCAAAATAGCCCATAACCCTTTTATCCGCAATATCGGATGAGTTGATATGCGTTCCCAGAACTACTGCTGCAAGCTGAGCGATAGCTTCGATCATAAGGACACCAGGCATGATAGCATGATCTGGAAAATGTCCCTGGAAGAAAGGTTCGTTGATGGTAACATTCTTAATTCCAATGCCAAATTTACCCGGTTCGTAATCCAAAACACGATCCACCAGCAAGAAGGGAAACCGATGGTAGATATAACGCTGTATTCCATTGATATCCAGTTCCGGCATTCCTAAACCCCTTTCTTTCCGCGCGACTTATTTTTTATAATCTGAAACATCTGCTTATTGTTTTTTGAAATGTAACGGTGGTTCGCGTTTATGGTTGGTTGCCTGATGCAAGTCAAAAACCTTTTGCATGGCATTGAAAGGCACAACAGCAGATCCTTTTTCAAGACCGATAACTGCGCTGTCCAAAATATCATAATCCCAGCCCAGCTCTTCCTCGTCTGTCTGCCCTTCCCAAAGACCGGCAGAAGGAGGTCGGTCGATGATATGAGAGGGTAAACCGAGTTCTTCACCGAGCATTCGCACATCTCGCTTTAAAAAATCGATAATTGGTGCAACGTCAAAAGCACCATCGCCCCATTTAGTAAAATACCCCAGCATGTATTCGGTCTTATTTGCTGTTCCGGCAACAAGATAGTTTAAGACAGCAGCGTGATGGTAAAGTGCCGTCATGCGAAGTCGAGCTTTGATGTTGCCGATTTGAACTTGATTGGCATCAGGCATCAATGATGTGAACGTTTCAAACACATCACTTAAATCAATCACCTTGGTTCGCAGATTCAATATTTCTGATGTTTCCAGAGCGAACTTAAGATCTTCCGGACTGGATTGACATGGAAGAATCAAACCCAAGTGTTTTGTCCCAACCGCTTTTTTTACTAATCCTCCAACGACAGCACTGTCGATACCGCCAGACAAACCAAAAACAAAGCCATCAGCACCGGTTTTATTCGAGACCTCTTTTAACCACTTTACAATTTGACCGAGAATCATTTTCAAACCTCACTTGAATAATGCAAAAAGAAACTATAACTGAGTGTTTACTGAAAGTAAACAGATGAATCTCAGCTGAAATGTCAGAAAAAACTGTTATGAAAATCAGTTTTTAAATGATTTTCGTCCAAAAACCATTAAACCGCCGAGTATCAAGCTCAAAATAATCAATCCTGAAGGTGTCATCGAAGGAATCGGAGGAGGTGGCGGCGTATCAGCAGGAGTAAAAGTGGGTTCGGGTGTCGGAATATCTGTCGGTGTGCTGGTGGGAGCTCC
>JAFGJC010000294.1 GCA_016929305.1 candidate division CSSED10-310 bacterium
CCTAACCATTTACCGATAACTTCTTCTTTGTAATACCCGAACATATCAAGCCATTTCTGGTTCACCGCAATAAAACAGCCTTCGGAATCCAGCGCTAGATATCCAAGCGGCGCCTTTTCAAAGAGAATTTGAAATTTTTCCTCGTTTTGTTTTATGTCAAACTCGATTTTTTTGTATTCTGTGATATCTTGCGCTGCTCCCCATAGTGAGGTTATATTGCCTTCTGAATCTCTTTCAGCTTCGCCGCGCACCCACATCCATCCATTCGACCCTTCTCTGGTTACAGTTTCCAATTCCAGTTCGTAAGGGATTCCGGTTTTTTTAGCATTCTCAAGGGATGTCGACAGTTTTTGCCAACTTTCGGGGGTGAACAATTTCATATGCTCTGTGTAGGGTGGTGGTGGAATGGCCGGATCAAAACCATACATTTTATATAGCTCATCCGACCAAACTACTTGATTTGTCGCCAAATCCAGCCTCCAGGTTCCTAGATGCGCAATTCGTTGTGACTCTGATAAATCTTTTAAATTCTGTTTAAGCTGATCCTGAGTCTCACTAAGCGCAATCTCATTTTTTCTTATCACTTCATTTATTTCAATCTGCTCAATTTTATCAGCAGTCATCTCAATGATTAACCGGGTTATGTTAAGCAGGAAATCCATTGTCCCTTCAACTTTTTCTTTTGAAACCACAGGCACTTTCCCAAGAGCTTCTAAATATGCATCCTCATCAAATCCATATGTTTGTGCTTGTTTGATGAAAAAGGAAATATCCGGTTTTTCAAAAAAGAACTGGCCCGAAAAAAGATTAGCAACATGTTCCCCCTTAATGACGATTGGCAACCGGACATCAATTAATCCATTCAAACACTCATAGAAATGATATTTCTCGCCCGTTTTGGATTTTTCATGCAGCGCAGTATCGCTGATATAGCAATTCAAAGCAGTCTTAGGATTTTTCCGGTGAAAATCTGTGCATATTTGTCGCCATCCGGATTTTGACAGGATATTTCCATCAAGATCCAATATAGCAGTTACAAAACCTGTTGATTTATTGAATCCTTCAAGTAAATTGTTTACCTGTTCAAAATCGACATGATTCAGAATTTTCGGAATCATTTACTGCTCTCCCCTTTAATTTTCGTATGACAAACATGAAGAATATTGACTTGACGCCATTGTCCCGACAAGGCAAGGTTATCTCAGACATGGGCAGAAAAATAGTTTGACAGTCATTGCATTATACAATACACCAAAAATTTTGTATATGAAGTTTATCCTTTGCTAAGGGAACGTATTCATATTGAGATATATAAGCGGTGATTTCCTGTTTCGTTGTAATCTCACGATATAAGCGATATCACCTGAAGTGAAACAGGCGGTAAAGCTAGTTTTTCTGTAATCTGATTACTCACTTCCAGGTTTTTGCCAGATCCCCAGACAGGGTTTTTGTCATCAGGTCCTTTGCCTTGAAAACTGTAGGTAAGACCGGATCTATACACGGGCCCGTCAAATTCAAGACTGACTTCCTGTATATCTGTCGATTTGTTCAAGAGAAACACATTCAGTTGACTACTGGCTGAATTAAAGCTGGCAAATGTAACAATTTCTGGTGTTCGTGTTACTCCTACCATCTGATCATTAATAAATTTCCCCCAGATCGCTAGTGATCTACCGGGTGGCAGTAATTCATTCCGATCGTCAAGCGCATACCAAAGGAGATCGTGCTCTTTCTCCTCCATCCAGCGAGTATTCCAGACCATACCGTATTCAATCCGGGAATTTAACAGCATCTGGCCAATCATCTCAAAAGTCACCAGCGCATGGCCCAGATCATTTGTCGGCGGCCAACCGTCCTCTGAATAATCCATTGAATTGAGTTCACTGATCACAACCTTTAAGCGTTCTTTATGTTCCGGTGTAAAGTCATCTATCGCCTGAAGCGCTGTTTCTGCAGAATCCATCAGGTTTATTTCTGGATGATCTGCGTAATATTGATAACTTTTCCAGTCCCAGCATGAATAGCTGCTGACAGTCAGGAAGTCCAGATAGTCTGCAGCATCTGGCAGAAACCGCTGCCACCACTCGCGGCTGTTACCACTGGCACCAATCCTAATAGCAGGATCTATCTTTTTCATTTCACGCGAAAACAAACTGACAATCCTGGCGATATCTTCCGGATCACCGGTCTGATTGTGCCAATTTTCATTGCCAATCTCCCAGTTAATCACGCCATATTTTTTAGTAATATTCGCATACCGAACCCATTCAACTGCGTTTTCCAGATAACGATCCAGTGTTATACCGGTTCTGGCAAAGCTGTCATAACCGGTGACAACATGCGGCGTCGCATCAACAGACTTGATAACATCCATGAATGCATCAAAATCCATTATCTGATAATCTTCAGCAAATCGGCGATAACTTCCGAATACCTGCGGCACATGTTTTATCTTTGCCAGGTCGGAAAAGAGATGAAAGTCAGATTTCTCACCACCGGGATAACGAAGGAACTTCACACCCATTTCTCTCAG
>JAFGJC010000295.1 GCA_016929305.1 candidate division CSSED10-310 bacterium
ACCTCTGAAGACCAGCGGGATATCTGATGTTTCAAGGCGTTCTCGAATACTGGCAAACAAAAATATGGCTATCGTGAAACCGACACCTGTGGCAATCGCGAAGACAAGACTGATCAGCAGGTTGTCTTTTGTCATATCGTTTTGAACAGCGAGGATCGCTGTGCCGAGTATTGCGCAATTGGTTGTGATCAGCGGCAAATATATCCCAAGACTTTGATACAGAACGGGAATCATCTTTTTCAGGAAAATTTCCACGAATTGAACAAGGGAAGCGATAACGAGTATGAAGGCGATCGTACGCAAATATTGAATATTATAGACAGCCAGAACATATCGGTCGATCAGCCAGGTAAAAAGCGTTGCCAGGGTCATTACGAAAACAACTGCCATTCCCATTCCGAAAGCGGTCTTAACGCGCTTGGATACTCCCAGATAGGGGCAGATACCCAAAAATTGCATCAGAACGACATTGTTAATGAGCATTGCATAGATGGCAAGTTTGATGATAAATCCCGTGCTCATTTGCTATACACCTCCTCGAAGCCGCCTGGAATTAAGATAATTGGCAAATGCCAAAAGATAACCCAGGGTAAGAAATGCTCCCGGAGGCATGATCATAATGAGGACTGTACTGGCTTCCTCTGAAACTAAAGGCACTTCGAACAGTGATCCGTTACCGAGTATTTCACGAATTACGCCCATGACAAACAGAGCGAGGGTGAAACCTATTCCCATACCCAATCCATCGAGTATCGATTTCCAAATACCATTTTTATAGGCGAACGCTTCGGAACGGCCAAGGACAATGCAGTTGACAACAATGAGGGGAATAAAAATTCCGAGAGCTTTATTTAGTAAAGGGGTATACGCCTGGGTTAACATTTCAACAATAGTAACAAAGGAGGCGATGATGACGATGAAGCAAGGTATCCGCATTCGTTTGGGGATGATGTGCCGTAGAGAGGAAACGACAAGATTTGACATGACCAGAACGAACGTTGTGGCAGCTCCCATGCCCAATCCGTTAAGCGCGGAACTAGTAACGGCAAGAACTGGACACATACCCAGCAACAGGACAAGTACGGGATTATTTTCCCACAATCCCTTCATAAAAACAGCAATTGCCGACGATTTCGACTTCATTGGTCACCTCGTTGATTCAAATAATTCTTATAGGTAAGTAATCCTCTTTCAACACCTTCACTGACAGCTCTTGAAGTAATTGTTGCCGCAGTAATGGCCATAACATCACCGCCGTCTTTTTGCACTTTGAAATCAAACGTTTCCGTGGTTTTGTCAAGGAATTGACCCCAGAACTTCTTTTTTTCCGCTTTAGTGCCAAGACCCGGTGTTTCTTTCTGCTCCAGAAGAGAAAACCCTTTGACCTTTCCGGACGGATCAACTCCCACCAGAAATGTCATATCGCCGCCATAGCCTGCTTTTGTGGAAATTTCCAGAGCGGCACCGAGCAGATCCCCATCCCTGTCAATAGCATAAACGGATACTCTGTTTTGCTTGTCTTCAAAAGTAATGTGCATATCATCAGGCAACTGATTAATGAATGGCAAAACTTCTTGAAACGCTTCCCGTCTCTGTTGCCGTTTAACCTCTTCGATACGATCTTTCGTGGCTGTGTATACCACACTCAAACATATACCCGCGCTCAAAGCAATGAGCATTAATATTATGACTTCCTTGAAATCCTTCATGCATCACCTCTAGCTGCCGAATTTACGCACGCCGGTATATTGATCGATCAGTGGAACAAATGCGTTCATGATCACGATGGCAAAGGAAACACCTTCCGGATATCCACCGAACAGACGAATCAACCCTGTCAGCAATCCGATGGAGGTACCGAAGATGAGCATGCCTTTGCGGGTCAGTGGAGATGTCACCATGTCGGTCGCCATAAAAAAAGCACCCAATATGGCACCTCCCGTAACCATATGAAACACCGGATCAGCAAATTTATCGGGATAGATCAGCCAAAAAATTCCGGTAAATGCGAAGAGTGAACCCAAAAACGTTACCGGTATTTCCCATGTAATTACTTTACGGTAAAGCAGGTAAGCAGCTCCTATCAATAACGCCAGAGCGGAAACCTCACCCAGACTGCCGGGAATTGTACCCAGAAAATCAGCGGTGTGCGTGTATGTTTCCTGTACTTTCTGCAAACCGTCGGTTTTAAGCATTCCCAGAGGGGTCGCAGCAGACAGCGCGTCCGGTGTAACAGCTGTATCAATCAGCTGACTTTTTAAAAAACTCGGGCGTGTCCAACGAGTCATTTGCACAGGAAAGGAAATCAACAGAAAAACTCGGGCTACCATAGCCGGATTGAAGATGTTATGTCCCAGGCCCCCGAATGTCTGTTTGGCAATTACTATAGCAACAAAACTTCCGATCATAACCATCCAGAATGGTGAAGATGGCGGAAGATTCATCGCGAGCAGGATCCCTGTGATAATTGCGCTGCCATCAAACGCTGTTTTCCAGATATCCTTTTTTTTAGCCAACCTAAGGCAAATTGCTTCAAAGAGGACGGCACTGCATACAGCGGTCATTGATATCAACAGACTCTGGTACCCGAAATAATATATACTGACTAACAGAGCTGGTGTTAAGGCAATGATGACATCATACATAACCGAAGTGAGGTTTGTATTCGAGTGAATATGTGGAGATGACGTCAGAATAACCGGTTCCATCAGGATCTCCTTTGTGCATTTCTATAGAGAATTTTGCCGATACGAATCCAGTGAACTAAATCACGGCTGGTGGGACAGACATAACTGCACGATCCGCATTCGATGCAGTCCATAGCATCCTGAAGCTGATCAGAAACCTGATACTGCGAATTCATGGCAATAACGGTCGGCATGAGACCCATTGGACACGCATCGACACATCTTCCGCAGCGTATACAAGGCCCTTCGGGTTTATAAAAGAAATCCTTTCGGGAAAACAACAGGATACCGGAAGTTCCTTTCATAACGGCAACATTCAGATTCCGAACCGATTTACCCATCATGGGGCCGCCGTTGATTATTGAACAAACTTCCTCTTCATTTGGAGTTCCGCCGGCACCGTGAATCAATGCATGATTGAATGTTGTTCCGATTTTGATTTTGAAGTTTCCCGGTGTGTTGACAAAACCGGTCAGGGTGGTTATCCGGTCAATCAGAGGTTTTTCCAGGCATACCGCTTCATATATCGAATAGACCGTCCCCACATTATGAACAAGAACTCCAACATCAAATGGCAGTTTGCCGGAAGGAACCTCTCGACCAGTAATTGCTTTGATCAGCTGTTTTTCACCACCCTGTGGATACTTGGTTTTCAATATGCAGACTGAAATACCCCGATAACCTGAATCCGCAATCGCTTTGGTCAGAGTTTTAGCAGCATCCGGTTTATTGGATTCAATTCCAATAACAGTATTGTCAACGTTTAAAATTTTCTGAATGATACGGATACCTTTGATGATTTCCGGTGCTTTTTCCAGCATTAACTGATGATCGGCAGTAAGATATGGTTCACATTCCGCTCCATTGATAATGATCCTGTCAATTGGTTTATCCGGTGGAGGGGAAAGTTTTACATGTGTTGGGAATGTAGCCCCTCCAAGCCCGACAACTCCGGCATCTCTAATGTTTTCTATCAATGTTTTACTGTCGGCATTCTCAAAATCGATAGGCTCTTTCTTCAGAAATTTCTGTTCTTCCACTTCGGTTTTATCACTATCGACATCAATAACGATTGTTTTCATGATGACGCCAACCGCTGACAATTCATCTTGAATTTTCATAACTGTTCCAGAAACCGGGCTGTGAAGATGTGCGGAGATAAAACCATCAGCTTCACCAATTCGTTCACCAATAGAGACCGTCTGCTTGGGACTGACAACCGGTTTAGCCGGTTTTCCCAAATGTTGACCGAGATTGACATGCACTATTTCAGGCAATGGCAAAGAAGTAATGGTCTGATGCTCGCTCATCATCTTTTTCTCAGGTGGATGAATGCCACCTCGCTTAAACGTGAACATCTTCATGTATCAGCTTGCTCCCTTCATCTTTTATCGCCATCGCGCCATCTCTAAA
>JAFGJC010000296.1 GCA_016929305.1 candidate division CSSED10-310 bacterium
AGCGGCACCGCCGTTCCCTGAAATCTGCCTGCCGGAGCTGTCCCACTCGGCGTCACCCCCCACCTGGACACCTGATCCACCGACTCCAACACCGACACCGACACCGACACCTTCATGTTCTTACATCGAATTGGTCCCGGAGATGGATTGCTATGTCGATCAATCGAATCCCGATCAGGCATTCGGCGGGGATCTTTTCCTGAAAGTTTTCTCAAATTCAGGCAGTGATGATTGTTATGCCTATATGAAATTCAATTTGGATGATTTACCCGCTGATGCTGCACTGGTCAGCAGCACGCTTACCCTAAATTTTCTTAACATTCCCGCTTGGGGAAAAATAAATTATTCTTTGGTGACAAGCGAATGGAACGAAGAGACGACGTTCAATACACAACCGACAAACCAGCCTAATTACACATCTGTAAACGCCAATGAATCGAGTGTAACTATTGATGCAATGGTACCTCTCAGCTATTGGACAACAAATCCTATGAATAATCATGGTTTGAAATTCCAGTACTACTATGGCAATAGTCCAAAACGGCGTGAAATATTGAGCAGGGAAAGCATGGCACCGCCTGTTTTAAAGGTTTGGTACAACTCACAAGAACCAAAACCCACACCAACACCCACACCGCCTTCGGAAAATGATTATCTGATGCAACTCTACATCAATCAAGCGAATTTCAAACCGGGAGATTCATTTTTACTCAGTTTCATCGGAAAAAACCAGCTTTCATTCGAACGCGAAGCCAACATTTGGATTGTCCTGGATGCTTACGGAATGTACTGGTTTTACCCTTCCTGGTCCTCTCAACCGGATTATGAAATCTGGACTTTCGAGGGCTATGAATACATCTCTGAATCGATACTTCATTTTACCTGGCCATCAGACTGTGGCAGCGCCGCCGAAATTAGATTCTGGGGAGGAATCGAAGATCCCCAGACGCATAAATGGGCTTATGATATGGTTTCGTTTGGGTGGACCAGTTGATCGAAACCAACCGAAAATCGAAACTTTGTAGCTGCGTCACTTTGGAATTGAAATGCGAAATGCCGGATTTCCGTTTGGTACAGTCTGGAAATAATTGACCAGTACGGGCTCACCGTTGAAAACGTTGATGGGGTTTAGAATGCTGCTGAATGTATTCAACCTGTCGGAAATTTCCTTGCCATCTTTATGGCGATGGTCATAATCAAATTCCGGCATAAGGACATAGGGATCAGGATACTCCAGCAGCGCCGTTTGAAACTGTTCCAATGTCATGGACTTAAATGGCATCAGGTGGATCCGATACGGCTTCTTTAAAGGTTCCACGTTCATGTTCAATTCTTCTGGAACAATAATAATGGAGGAGGGTGGAATGTTTCGTTGAATGTAATCGACGGCGATGTTTCGAGTATCCTCTGGAACCATCAATCGCTGTATAGCTCGATTTAAAGGAACGGTCAGCAAAAACAATAAAATAATTCCGCAGATACTGATGACGCGCGGATTCATTAATCTGGATCGGGAAGACAGGAATTTCATGAATTTCAACTCTAAAAACAGCTGCATCAGTAATATTATACCCAATCCGGCAAAAACACCGATAAAAAGATATACGGATATAATATTGCGTATGAAATGCACCTTCTGCATACTCATAAAACCAATCAAAATCAGAGGAAATGAGACCAATACCAGAGTTTTTTTATAATTTTTCCAAAAGGCATAAAATAATCCCATTAAAACCAGTCCCGCTACGACCCAACCGATATCATTTCGAAGCTCATTGAGATAGAAAATCAATTGTTGGATACCGGGCTCCGCTTCATATCCGGTATGACCCTGTTGGTAATGTCTTGCTTCATCTGCAATTTGATTCATAAAAGTCCTGAGATCCAAAATGCTGTAGGGTACTACAAGAACAAAGCCAACTATTGCGGATGCCAAGACCACGAAGCATTTACCAATACGATTTCCCCTTCCAAGCAGCACTGTCGCCAGCATGACGGACACAATTACCCAGAGCAGGTTGTATTTGCATCCGGCTGCCATCCCACTGAGAATGCCTGGAAATACTACATTACTCCAGTAACTTTCCGGTTTGTTATCTCTGAAGAGTTGAAAATACACTGCTGAAATAAAGAATGCCCCCAGAATGTCTACATTGATATATTGCTGAGAGTATTTAAAATATTCCTCCGAGAGACTGACAACTATAGGCACCAGAAAAAGCAGAGACGGAAGATTGAATATTCGAAATGCTGTCAGTGCCATAAATATAACCGCCAGCACCGAACAAACCGCAAAGATAAGTTTCGCGGGCCAAATAACGCGTGCAGGTTTGTAATAAGGAAATCCAACAGAACTGATATCATCCACTGTTTTTAATTCCAGATGAGAGGCTGAATTGATGAATCCTAAAGAAAATCCGGATGCGGTAACATAAATGGGAAGAGAAGGGTATTTAAAGAATTTAGGGTTGAAATTCCCCGTTTTTAATATTTGAACGGCTCGATTCGCAAGAAATGGTTCATCCATATTACCTGGGTACGGCATTGCACCCGCCATTTTGTTAATGCGCACGTAAAGCGCAAAAACAATCCAGAGTATGAGTAGTCCCATTGAGAATTTATACGCTACTCGCTTTTTACGATTCTCTTCTATTGCCACTTCCTGAAATCCTCTTTTTCAAACACATAATCCGAATACCAGTATCACGAAAGTACTATAAACGATAAGATGCTGTTTCTACATCCCCATCTGCATACATTCCTGCTCTAACTATATTGCCAGGAATCATAAAAAAAATCGATTATATACAGAACAATCGCTAGAATTGAAAGGAATCATCCGTTGAAGGAACTAAAACGGTGAAAAAAGCGCAAAATAAGCAGCATATGAACGTTAAAATGTCTGGGAGGTTTAATGGCATGTTTGTACCAACATTGATAATGGGATTAATTGCCGGCGGTCTTTTCTTTTACGGGTATACTCAAGAAAACCAGCAGCATGTCGAAGGGTTAAAGATTGCTTTTAATCTTACCTGGCAAATATTTCCTTTATTAATCTTCGCTTTCATCACGGCTGGAATGATACAGGTTCTGTTGCCTGCTGACCTGCTTTCGAAATGGATTGGTGCTGAATCGGGCATCAAAGGTATACTGATTGGAACTATTGCCGGCGGATTTTCACCGGGCGGACCTTATGTCAGTCTGCCAATCGCTGCAGGATTATTAAAAGCGGGAGCGGGGTACGGTACGATGGTTGCCTATCTCACAGGATGGTCGTTGTGGGCGATTAACCGAATTCCGATGGAAGTCGGAATCCTTGGATGGCGGCTGACAGCAATCAGGCTAGTATGCACATTCTTTTTTCCTCCCATTGCCGGGATTCTGGCTAATCTTTTATTTGCGCAATCTCAATAGGATATTTTCAATAATTTGCGGTGAAGGAAAATCATTCCATGATAAATTCTATCCGTGAAATACAGATTAAAGTTACCGGATATCCTGTAACATCTGTCTGGCTGCAGCTCTCGCCAGTTTGACACCGTTGGACATCTGTCTGTCTTCCGGAAATACTTGTGCCATCGTTGTTAGATACAGATTCTTAACCGGTGTTCTGGCAGGTGGAATCTTTTGTGAATAACCCACGGATACAACAGCTTGCGCATGAGGTTCACGCCATAAATACATATCAATGATCCACTCCCGCGAAAATTCAGGAAATATTTTCTGCAGATAGGGCAGATATGTTTCAAACAATGCCTCGATATCTTTGCTGTATAACGGGTCACCCACATCCATATACCGGGAGATATAAGCCATATGATACCCGGAGTAATGCGATTCATCCAGCAAATTTGTCTGTTCAATAACACCCACAAAGGGGCACGTTACATCGGTAATGTTAACCCAATAAGTATCCGAAAGCCGGTGTTTCAGTTTTAACACAAGACAGGTATTACCCAGAAAACTTATCGTTTCCAGTTCTTGTTTAAATGATACCGGCAGGGCAGGTGTCACCGACAGAAAATCCGGGAGCTGTGTTGCCGCCAGCACGGCATCAAACCGATGTGTTCCCTGGGGCGAAAGCAATCCGATTGCCTGATCATCTTTCATGATGATTTCATTAACAGGAAGATTGAGGTGTATCTTCACATTGCGGCGTTCCAGTTGATGTTGCAACTCCTTAAACAATTTACCGTAACCGCCTTTGAAATAACCCAACTCTTCAGCTCCCGTCTTGCCTCTTGACCCCCCTCTTTGCACAAATTTGCTCCATAACCAAGCAGCTGATATTTCAGAAGCATATCTTCCAAACTTCGAGCGGAAAAGCGGTTCCCAAAGCACTCGGTATACAGACTCGCTTGAATGCTTAATAATCCATTCTTTAGCTGATATATTATCCAGTGTTCGCCAATCTTTGATAAATCGCGCTCTTACGGCAAGGAGTCCGAGGCGTATTCTGTCTGGAAAACTCAGCGGTTTATACCGCAATAAATCGACGGGTGAACTTAGACGGTATATTCGGTTGACGTAAAAACAACCGGTTTCCGTCGATTTAAATACCAGTTGATCCTTAAGACCGACTTCTTCAATTAATTGAATGAGCGGTTGATCTTTATTGTAGATATGGTGATAAAACTTCTCTAAAGTAGTATCGCCGACGTCAAACCATCCCGCGAGACCGCCCGGCATCTGTTCTTTTTCGAAAACTTCAACCTCAACACCTGAATCAGATAATTCCCAGGCTGCTGATAATCCTGATATCCCCGCACCGATAATACCGATACGTTTAGGGTAATTTGCTTGCTCATCTGCCATTGTTTACTCCCTTTTTAAACGAGACACGATGAGAAAATATCATAACCCCTCAAAAATTTCGAGGTATTGATTTATCGTCAGATAACTTGACTTGAGAAAGGCTTAAAGATAGCCTTATTCTTGCTTTTTAAGAGACTATTCAAGATAAGCTAAGGAGGCAAAAGTGACGGATTTATCAACGAAATACATGGGTTTACAACTTAAAAGTCCTATCATTGTAGGTTCCTGTTCCCTGTCAAAAAACATTGATAATATTATAGCTGCAGAAAAAGCGGGAGCTGGCGCAATAGTTATCAAGTCGCTTTTCGAAGAACAGCTTCAAATGGAAGCTGTTCAGCTGGAATCAGAACTGAAATTGTATGAAAATATGATCAGTGAAGCTTTATCATTTCATCCGGACATGGAGCATGGGGGAACGTCGGAATTTATCATGTGGGTAAAAAAAGCACGGGATCAAGTCTCCATACCAATTATCGCCAGTCTTAACGCAATAAGTACGGGCAACTGGGTTGATTATGCCGTTGAGTTGGCTGATGCCGGCGTTGATGGACTCGAATTGAATTTCTTTGGTGTTATTACAGATCCTTATATGATGGGTCGAGAAGTCCTTGCGATTATGGTTGCAATTCTGGAGGATATCAAGGCAAGAGTAAATCTTCCGGTTGCCGTAAAACTCAGTCCATATCTGACGACACCTGCATACGCAGCAAGAGTGCTCAGTGAATCTGGAGCTGATGCTTTGGTTCTGTTCAATCGATTTGCTCAACCCGATATCAATATCAAGTCTGAAAAACTGCTCTATAATATGGTGTATAGTCAACCGGTCGAACAGGGTCATACTCTCCGTTGGATAGGCTTGCTTTCCGAAAAAGTAAAATCCGATCTGTGCGCCAGTACCGGCATTCATACTTCAGATGATGTAATAAAGATGATTCTGGCCGGTGCTGATTCCGTCCAAATGGTTTCTGCTATCATGAAACATGGCATCAGCTATATTTCAACGTTGAATGAAGAACTATTGAAATGGATGAAGGATAAAGGATACGCATCCCTTGAGGACTTCAGGGGAAAAATCGTTCAACATCGCGGCAAAAACGATTACGCCTTTGAAAGATCCCAGTATATAAAAGCT
>JAFGJC010000297.1 GCA_016929305.1 candidate division CSSED10-310 bacterium
AAAATCGCAAAAAAGGAGCGCGGTTTCCGCACCCCTTGATCGCTTCCGGCGGTTCGATAGCCGGGATGTTATTCCAGGTCGAGTTTATCCTTTATCTCATTGAGTTCCTTTTGCAGTCGTTCGTTTTCTGCTTTGAGTTCTTTTACAAGGTACCAATAATTTTCGAGCGTAAATATGCTCTAAGAAAATTTTCAAGCTGGGATCTTCGTGCAAAATAGGGTGTTCATTGAAAAAGCTGTATGAAATTGTAATAATGGATTTAGTGAAGTGTGAAATGATGTTGGGAGGAACTTTTGCGTGATGATAGAGATAGCATGGGTTAAAGCATGCTATTCATGAGGGGAGGAGTATCTTGCCTTTGAACGGAACGGTTTTAGGACCGTTCCGTTCTATTTTTGGTGAACGGCTTGGGATTGACGATTTATTCAGAATAGTCTTGCAAATCTTATCGAGACCTTAGGATAATCACTGAGGACGCATGCAGGCGTTTATCAGTAAAATGATTCTAGTTCCTGCACGCGGAGGTACGAATTGATCAAGGAGATTAAATGGTGCGATGGAATTGATCCTTAAAAATTTGAGGACCATTGAGGATCTTCAGACTGCGAAAATTATCCCCGAGCTCAAAATGCAGTTTCTACAATGGGGACAACGAAAGGCCAATCCCGATGCTCGGTTTGTTGTAGAAATTCAGGTAATCGAAGGGCAAAATAAGCCGGTAAAAGATTTTAATGATTATACCAAACCAATTCTTGACGCGATTACGGACACAAAGTGTCTATGGGCAAAGGTCGAACAAGTAACTGAGCTGAACATTAATAGTGCGAGTAATCCCCGGTTACCGGGATCTCATGTGACTATCATTATCCAAGAGAGCATTTAAATATCTTTGAAAACAAGAGATCTTCTGAAGAAAGCTCAATTATCTAAATAATCCCTGTCGAATATTGGTTACCGATTAAATCGATTCGTGACAAAAACGCAGTTGACGCTCACTTCTCATCTGAATCTGATTACAAGATTGCGAAACGATGCGATTAAATCATAGTGTTTATATCGACTTTGTGATATAGAGGTAATAAGGCCACAGAAAGTGACCCGACAAAACAGGGGCTGGGAGGAATAAAGGAAATTCCCAGTGGCTAATATTTTAATTGCCGATGATAATGAGTTCTCCAAGCAAGTCTTGATCGATATCCTCGAAATAGATGGTCACAATGTTTTTGCGGCATCGGACGGTAAAGAAGCCGTTCTTATTTATGAGCGAGAAGAAATCGATCTCATAATAACAGACATTGCCATGCCGGCAATGAACGGTTTGGAGTTGATTACTCAAATTAAGAAATTTAATCCGGCAGCAAAGATTATTGCTATGACTGGAGGAGATTCAGCACCAGTGAACTCTCTCAGTGTGGCTAAGGAAATGGGTGCATCATATACTCTTATGAAGCCCTTCAAGCCAGTGCAAATTCTGGATGCTGTTTCGTTACTCCTGAACAGCAAAGCATAACTTCTGTGTCTGATTCTCAGCTGGTATAATTTTTCTCAAAACAATAAGAAGGTTCTATATTGAATGCCCGAATGATTAGCAGAGGTTCCGTTTTGAGAGAAGTGCTGTTTAAAAACCTGTTTTCTCAATGGATCCAATCAGGGATAACATTTAGCGTAGTAAAGATCTCTCCGGGATTCAAGTATAGAAAAACTGACATGAGTATTGTAAATAACAAGGCGACCGCCAAATCCTTTATAAGATCGATTTTCGCGTCTTTATTGATCAGTTTCTTGCCGCTATAGTGCATTATGATCATCCCTGCTACGTTGGTGATCCAGTAATTAACGACCATTCCGGAGATCCAGAGGCTCTTGCTGATCGCAAAATGAGAAGAGCAGAATTTAAGGGGTAGCCAAGTCATCCACCAAGCAAGCGGGATGTTAATGTACAGGTCATTCCACCAGCTACAAGGGGACAGCACAAACCCAGCGAATCCGAGAATCCCAAACTTAAGATAATGCCAGCCTTTGCGGATATTCGGTTCGTGCGATTTTATTGTCTTTACGGTCCCCATCCGAAAGCCCATGAAGAAACATCTCCTAATAGTCCGGTTATTTCCGGATTGGTTATAGCTGAATACCAGGTGGCTACTCCAGAACCTGTTCCTGAAGGCCAGTTGAATTGAGGTAACACTATCAGTATAGACTCACCGGGTGGGATGGTATGTCCTCCTGAGTTGCCATAATAATCAAAGCCGGTGTTAAAACTTGGGGCAAAAAAGTAAATCCCATAGGCTTCTAAAAGAACGAAAACAGGAAGTTTATATGTAGCTGATGTCGGATTACAGATTTTCACCCTGCAATAACAAGGACTGTTCACCTGATAATGATGGTAGGGCATATAGACCTTGCTCCCAAAATCATTGCCGCAAGTCGGGGTATAAACGGGGGTGGGTGTTGATGTCGAAGTTTGCTGTGTCGGTGTGTTCGTCGGATTAACTGGTGTGCTGGTGAATGTTGGAGTTTTGGTCGGAGTGAATGTCGGTGTCGGGGTTGGTGTCGGCGGGATAATGGGGAAGTAGTGATAACCTAAATCAACCACACCTGTATCCGAGACAATATCGGTTCGAGTTGTCAGTTCGTTCAAACAAGTCTCCGCGCTGGGTGGGTGGTAACAGATATTTTGTGCTGATCCGCTACCAGCATCAATACACAGACTCTGATTCGGCTGTCCAGCACTTATGTTGCTCAGATAGTAGTTGCCAAGCGGGCCTCTCACAAAAAGGGGATTCTCGGATATGTTCCCCGTGCCTGAATACCCATTTTCAATATCGGAATAGGTGATATCGACAGCATTCGTAGAATCAATTTCGTTAGGATGATCACCCCAGAAAATGCAATTCACTATAGATGGAAGATTTGAACCTTCACAGGAGATTCCTCCGCCATTCCCGTTATAGACAATATTTTCCGTAAATGTACAATTTGTAAGGGTTGGAAAAGAATTGTTGAATGCCCCACCAGCTCCGGAGCCAGTGTTTATTGTATTTCTGGTGATTAAGCAGTTTATGACTTCCGGAGCTGATGTTTCGAAATATAATCCCGCCCCCTTCTGCGCGACATTGTTTTGATCAATATGGCAGTGGGCAATTTCTCCAACTGATAAATTGGCATAACTGATACCGCCACCGAAATCCGCATTATTATTACTTATCACACAATTAACGATTGAGGGAGAACTAGCTCCATCAATGTGAATCCCGCCTCCTCTGCTATATTCCTCGGTTGAGGAATTAAAACTTATCGTGGTATCTATCACGGTTAGATTTGAGTTTGTCGCATAAATGCCGCCTCCTAATGCCCCGGAGAATCCTGAGAATTGATTCGATGAAATAAAGCAGTTTGAGATGAACGGAGATGACTCAGAGCAATAAATTCCTCCGCCAAAACCAACATGATAAGCATTCGGCTCTAACCGGTTGTCAGTTATTGTGCAATTCAATATTTGAGGTTCAGAATTGCCGATACTAGCGATGCCACCGCCTAAGCAATCGAAATATCCGTGTTGTACATTGTTTGAGATTATGCAATTTTCAATGATCGGCGAAGCATATTCGCATAAAATTCCCGAACCGACAAAAGTTGCTCCGCCTGTGATTTTCACTCCAGATAGTATAGATGAATCTGTTTCGTTGGAGTGGAAATGGAAACCTCGACCTTCTGAGGAGCAATTAATGACGCTATAGTTTGGTCCATTCTCGGATGTTACCGTGATCGCTTTCCCATTAAAATCGATGTTTCGATTTCCATCTCCTGAGTATGTCCCATCAGCAATCAGAACCGTATCCCCATTAATCGCGATATCGATGCCCTGTTGGATTGTCGGCTGATCTCCGGGAATATGTATCACGGCTCCTTGAATTGAGTTTATCACGAGAATTAAACTGATGAACAAAACAACTTTTTTCATAACAAAACCTCCTCTGTTTTCCCCGATAAAAAAACGGGGCGATGTAAAGTCAGACTCCGGAGGAGAACCTCACATGCCCCGCTCCAAAAAGCGATGGGTGATCAACCCCACCGCCCATTTGGCAGAGGTTGACCGGAGTCTGAGTTGGTGTGAGTCTTTTCTTCAATCCGTCAGTGGTGATCAGTCACTCAAGCTTGCGAACAAGCTGGGCTGAAAGAATAAACCACACCCATAAATATTCTACCTGTAAGGTTCTTCTCAATCAAGATCAAATCGGTCCGCTGTGTAATTCAGACTTGGGAAGGGAAATCGTATTATTTTCCAATCTCCCTCACCGAACCACTTTGAATGAAATGCTTCGACCATATCAGGCCAGTTCGATGTTGGGGTTTGGTAGTAATCACAACCGAACATGACAAAAGCCGAACCGGTAACCTTGAATCTTGCCTCAATAAAGCAGAGATCGACATCTTCTGGAATTTCTGTTCTCGGCCAGGCGGTCGACCAGGCGTGAAGTACAAAATCAGGATAATCAGACACTGGTAAAGTCAACATACCGTCCGAAACGAAATCAGCAGGCATATAACCATAAAAATGCTGGTACCATCCGATCTTCGACCAGAATCCGCCGTAATCTATATTGTCATAATCATCGGCGGAGTCATAATCATCCGTAGTAATACAGACCTCTTGGCCACCGACGGTTGCATACAATTTCAAGAAATCAATTTGTACAGAACTTTCTTCAGGGAATCGTTCGTCGTATATGCACTGAATCCAGGCTACCCCAGCAGGATTGGGGAACCAGGCTGGTGGTTCAATATAATCAACCCCTGGACCACGCACCGGAACATAAGGCGGCAATCGGGTATCCATCAGATTGAATGCGGTGACCGGACCAGAAAAAATACCCAAATATGATATAAATACGCCAACTAAAATTACTAAATTTCTCATCGAATCCTCCTTTGCTTTAAATACTTGACGCGGTTTAGGAAAACGGTAATGTTTCCCCTTCCACTGAATTAACGAATGTCGAGGTATTTCTGCTAAAAATATTTCCTCACTGTTTGACTCACTATTTTAGAATAGTGCTGCAAACGGTATAAATCATTGACAAATAATACAATTATTGCTAGTATGTTCTCATAAATATATGGGTAGAAAATAGTGGGATTTAGTGAAGGAGGGCTTTAAGTCTTCTTTTTCCTGCCTAAATATCCCAGACAGTCTGTTGGATTGGAAGAGGTGGGAAGGAGGCTTTATGACCTGTGATAATGTAAAAAAGTTACTTGACGATTATTCAAGTGGTAAAAAAGCAGATTGGGCTGATGATGCGCTAGATGCAGTTGATGAGCATTTGAGGACTTGCGAGAATTGCCGCAAGGAAGAAAAAAAAAGAGAAAAGACACTTGGTCCTATATTGCTCGCTACAGCTCTTGAATTTGGTCGCCCGAATCTCGGAATCCTTTCAGCAGAAGAGAGTTTTGCTGAGATTCAGAGAAAACTCACAATATAAGCACATGTCAAAAATTGTTCGTTTTGTTCTAAAGCGATCCAGAGATCACCGGATCGCTTTTTGCTAAAATTTTTTCTAACATATGTCCTATCAGGATCGTTAAAGAGATGGAGGTTTTAGTGAAAGACGATTGGGAGTTGGCTACAAGTAGTAGTAAAAAAGAACAATTCGAATTGTACAAAAAATACAATCATATTGTAATGCAAGATGCTTTCAAAATTATTGCAGATTTTGATATCTGCGAGGATATATCTCAGGAATCATGGGAAAAAGCTTTTAGAAAAGCACCCTTCACGCGGAGGAATAAAGAATTCATTGCTTGGCTTAGACGGATTACTCTGAACACCGCTATAGATTTCAGGCGTAAACATAAGAATCATCTTAAGAAAATATCTTGTTATGAAAATGAGTGGCAGAGTCATAACAGTGCTCTCTCTGAATCCTTTGAAGGCTACGTTGTCAGCCAGGAGATCAAGGTTGCTGTGGAAAGATTCCTATATGGTAAGTCGAAAGTCTTGGATAGCAAAGAAAGAGAAGTGTTAGAAATGTTCTATGTAATCGGAGAAAGAAATTACCAAAACATATCAAAGAAATTAGGATATCCTGAGAATTCCGTGAGAGTTTATAAATCAAATGGTGAGCGCAAACTGTTAGAACTTCTTGAAAAGGAAGGTCTACTATGAATTGTGATGTTGTAAAAAAATATTTAACAGATTTTTCTTCTAGTGATTCATCTCAGTTCCCCTCTGAGATTATTGCCGAAGTTGCCCTGCATTTAAAAACCTGTGAGCATTGCCTCTCAGAGGAAAATGAAAGAGAAAAATTATTAGGCCCTATACTGCTTGCAACGGCTCTTGAATTTGGTCGCCCAGAACTTGGTATTCCTTCA
>JAFGJC010000298.1 GCA_016929305.1 candidate division CSSED10-310 bacterium
AAGTGTTCGTCAAGCAATGCACGGGATATTTCCTCACAATCTATGTTATTCATAATGAGAAAAGCTGGATTCCCAGCTGTAATGTCCTCCAGTTTAAACCGAATAACTTGCGTTGACAACCGGCATTTATGATCATAATATCAGGCTTTGTCAATGTAAGATTCTTGTGTTTGGGAGGCGATTTTGAAGGGATTAATATTAAGTGGCGGGAAAGGTACTCGGTTACGGCCATTGACGTACACTCGAGCGAAACAACTTGTTCCAGTAGCCAACAAACCGGTTTTATTTTATGGCATTGAAGCGATTGCTGAAGCAGGGATCCGGGATATCGGTATTATCGTCGGGGACACTAAAAACGAAATCATGGAAGCGGTGGGAGATGGATCCCGGTGGGGGCTTACGGTGACATATATTGAGCAGGAAGCACCTTTGGGATTGGCACATGCGGTATTGACAGCTGAGAGTTACATCCAGGACGAGCCGTTTGTAATGTATCTTGGAGATAACCTTATTCTTGACGGAATCAGATCCCTTGTAAATGATTTTCAAAATGGGCATGCCAACTCACAAATACTTCTGGCTCATGTTCCAAACCCACAGCAGTTTGGAGTTGCAGAGCTTGTTGAAGGTCGTGTTCACCGGCTTGTGGAGAAACCTGCCGCTCCTAAAAGTGATCTTGCGCTAGTCGGTGTTTATATGTTCGATAAGACAATTTTTGATGCGGCAAAACGGATTAAACCCTCCGCACGGAATGAACTCGAAATTACCGATGCCATTCAGGAATTGATAAATATGGGATTTGTTGTTGACCCGCATATTGTAAAAGGATGGTGGAAAGATACAGGTAAACTTGATGACATGCTCGAAGCGAATCGAATGGTACTGGACAATTTGGAAAACAGGATCGAGGGTTACGTCGATCCAAACTCGCAATTGCATCACAAAGTAGTTGTCGAAAAGGGTGCTCAGATTATACGATCCACAATTAGAGGTCCTTCGATTATCGGAGCGAAGACACAAGTTATCGATTCCTATATTGGGCCATTTACATCTATACAACACAACTGTCTTATCCGCCGTTCGGAAATAGAACATTCAATTGTGCTTGAGAAAGCCAGTATAGAGGATATTGACAGCCGGATTGAAGACAGTTTAATTGGCCGTTTCGTCGAAGTAATGAAATCACCCGTAAAACCAAGAGCTTATCGATTTGTTCTTGGCGACCGAAGTGTTGTCGGGATTATATAGGAGTGAGTGAAAATGATTGATGGGGTTACCACACGGAAACTGAACCGAATACCTGACGAGCGAGGTTATCTTATGGAGATGTTTCGTTCTGACTGGCCGGAATTTGAGGTTTTTGGCCAAGCCTATATTACGGCCGTCTATCCTGGAACGGTAAAGGGATGGCATTATCACAAACTGCAAACCGATAACTTCATATGCGTTGCGGGAATGGCAAAAGTCGTTTTGTATGACAACCGTCAGGATTCACTGACCAGAGGTGAAATAAATGAGTTCTTCATCGGAATTCTGAATCCTATGCTCGTCTGTATCCCTCCCGGTGTCTTTCACGGTTTCAAGGGTATCAGCAGCGATGTTACGCTGATCGTTAATATTCCAACAAAGACTTACAACTACAACGCTCCCGATGAATACCGATTGCCTGCGCATACTGATGACATACCTTATGATTGGAGTCGGAAGGATGGGTAATCGTTATTTAGTTACAGGGGGAGCGGGATTCATCGGAGCCAATTTTATTCATTTTCTTCTGAAAAAGTACCCGGATTGCGCCATTGTGAACCTGGACAAACTGACTTATGCGGGAAATCTTGATAATTTGAAATCGATCGAGCATGACCCAAGATACACATTTGTTCAAGGCGATATCTGTGATGCCGAGTGTGTTAAAAAGGTATTTGCCGGCGGTGTGAACTATGTGTTTAATTTTGCAGCTGAAACACATGTCGATAGATCGATTCAGGATCCGTCGTCATTCATCCGAACGGATGTTTTGGGTGCTTATGTACTAGCTGATGCGGCATTGAAACACGGTGTTAATCGATTCGTTCAGATTTCAACAGATGAAGTTTACGGTTCCATCCAATCCGGCTCTTTTTCCGAATCCGATCCATTGAACCCATCAAGTCCCTATTCCGCTTCAAAAGCTGGCGGTGAATTGGTGGTGATGTCTTATTTTACCACCTATCAATTACCGGTAATCGTCACAAGGGCATCCAATAATTATGGTCCATATCAATATCCAGAAAAATTAATACCTCTGTTCGTAACAAATGCGATCGAATCCCGATCTTTGCCCTTGTATGGCGACGGTTCAAACGTTCGTGATTGGCTGTATGTGGAAGATCATTGCACCGCTTTGGATATCATATGTGAAAAAGGTATTCCAGGGCAGATTTACAACATAGGCGGCAGCAATGAACGCTCCAACCTGGAAATCACTCGAAAAATCCTCTCATATCTCTCCAAATCTGAATCTCTGATCAGACGTGTTAAAGATCGTCCTGGACATGACTGGCGGTATTCGATCGATTCAATAAAACTGAGGAACCTTGGCTGGCAGCCATCACATGATTTCGAAAAGGGGCTACACAAGACAATTGACTGGTATGTGTCCAATTCGGAGTGGTGGGAAAAACTCAAATCCAAGAACGATGCGTTTATAAAACACTACAAATCCTGGTATCAGGATAAACTAGGTTTGAATTAATGATAATTCTGTTAACCGGTGCCGAGGGGATGTTGGGAAAAGATCTCATTCCCGTACTGGCGCGTTATGGGGAAACCCATTGTGTTGATATTCATGATTTCGATGTGTCAGATTCAAAAGCCTGTGATAAATATATTCAGGATATCAGACCGGATCTTGTTGTACATACCGCTGCATATACACGTGTCGATGAATGCGAAAAAAATAGAGATATTGCATTAAAGGTAAACCATTTGGGCACATTGAACATCGCGAACGCTTGTCACGATGTTGGCGCCAGACTCATCTACTATTCCACCGATTATGTTTTTGACGGCTTGTCTGATCATCCCTACACGGAAGATGCCATACCCAACCCGCTATCCGTATACGGGTATAGTAAGTTGATGGGTGAAAATGAAATCAGGAAATGTCTTCCCGATAATTCACTCATCATAAGAACCTCCTGGCTGTTCGGTAATGGGGGTAATAATTTTATTGATACCATTCTTAAACTGGCTAAAACAAAACCTGAATTACGTATCGTGAACGATCAAAAGGGTTGCCCGACTTATACTCCTGATCTGTCACATGCAACGGGTCTAGCAATTGAACATTCCATTACAGGAATACTCAATATCTGTAATTCGGGTATCGTGTCATGGTATGGTTTTGCGAAATACGCTCTGGATCTTGTGTCACCCAGCACAATAATCGAACCAATTGAAACCTCTGATTATCCATTACCAGCAAAACGGCCGGTATTTTCAGCACTTTCTCTGAAAAAACTCAGACGGCTGACCGGATATGATCCGCCACTATGGCAGAACGCCGTCTTTAGGTTTTTGTCGCAGAAGGATGATTTAACACTGCAAAAGGAGCACGATGTATGAGAGTTTTGATTACGGGAATTACTGGTTTCGCCGGAAGTCATCTGGCGGACTATATACTCAAGCATCATCCGGAAGTTGATCTTTTCGGTATATATCGGTGGCGAAGCCGAACCGAAAATATTGAGCACTGTATGAATCGCATGAAATTGATCGAATGCGATCTCAAAGATGCGTCAAGCGTATTGAGAGTGCTTCGCGAAATCAAACCGGATCGTATTTTCCATTTAGCAGCGCAGAGTTTTGTACCCTCCTCATGGAATGCTCCAACAGAAAGCCTGGTAACGAATATCGTCGGACAAGTAAATATTTTTGAAGCGCTCAGAGAATTAAAACTAAACCCATGGATACAATTAGCCTGCTCCAGTGAGGAATATGGTATGGTTCTTCCGGATGAGGTTCCCATAAAGGAAACAAATCCATTGCGTCCTCTATCCCCTTATGCGGTTAGCAAAGTCGGCCAGGATATGCTTGGATACCAGTATAACATGAGTTATGGATTGAATGTGGTGCGAACTCGAGGATTTAACCACACCGGACCGCGACGCGGTGATGTCTTTGTATGCTCTAACTTCGCTCGACAAATCGTCGAAATCGAAAAAGGTAAGCGGGACCCGGTAATTCGTGTGGGAAATCTGGAAGCCAAACGAGATTTTACCGATGTACGCGACATGGTGAAGGGATATTGGTTATCATTATGCGGAAAATGTAATCCCGGCGAAGTATACAATATTTCATCGGGAACATGTTGGACCATTAAAGATGTCTTAGATAAACTTCTTGGTTTTACAGATGTCAAGATCGACATTCAGGAAGATAAAGATCGACTGCGTCCCTCTGATGTGCCGATCCTGCTGGGAGATAATAAAAAATTCATCCGTGCTACCGGTTGGAAACCAACAATTCCCTTCCAGCAGACATTGAAAGATATCATTGATTATTGGAGAGGCCGGATCGTTGAATAGTCAAAAAGGGCCTGTTGCAGTAGTTACGGGAGGTTGTGGGTTTGCCGGAAGCTATCTTGTAAAATCTTTGGCAGAACGGTCAATGAGAGTACATCTTTTTGACACGCAAACAACCATTCCGGGATACCTTAATTCGTTAACAGATAACATAACCGTGCATAAAATCGATCTTGCAAACGATTGCCAACTCGATACGTTGATGGCTTCTCTGAACCCCAGAGAAATTTATCATCTGGCAGGTATTGCCAATGTTAAATCGACATGGAATCGGGAATATTTAACCTATCAAGTAAATTTACTCGGCACGGTGAACCTGTTGTCCGCAATCCGCAACAGTCGCGTTGAAGCTGATGTGTTAATTGTCAGCACCGGTGAAGTTTATGGAAAAGTGGATCTGGAACATCAACCGATCACCGAGATGCAGACGGTGAACCCTCGATCCCCTTATGCAGCGAGTAAACTGTCGATGGAAATTGCCGTCAGGCAGTTTGCGCGACAATTACCCAACAAAATTGTCATTGTCCGTCCGTTTAATCATATCGGACCGGGTCAGCACGCCGGTTTCGTCACGGCTGATTTTGCCATGCAGATAACTCAGATTGAGCGTGAAGAAATACCACCCGTCATCAAAGTTGGGGATTTATCGACACATCGAGATTTCACGGATGTCAGAGACATGATTGAAGCTTATATCGCAGCATTAAAAAACGGACAACATATGCAAACCTACAATGCATCCTCGGGTAAAGCGATCCAGATAAAAACGATGCTTCAATGGCTGCTTAATTTAAGTGATAAAGAGATTAGGATAGTGCAGGAGAGCAGCCGGTTCCCGCCTGCTGACATACAATATCTCTGCGGATCTCATGATTTTCTAACGCGTGATACTTCATGGGAGCCACGGCGAGATATCCGGCAAACGCTAAACGATATTCTGAATTACTGGCGTTCGCTTCCGGAGGGAAATCCCGCTGCTGAGATCAATCGATCATAAATGTTTTCGATTTGAGGACAGATCTTATCCCAATGGTAGTTGTTTAAAACTTCCTGATGTCCCTTTTGAGCCAGTTTAAACGCGTCTTTTGAATGAGTTATCAAGTCGGCGATACCTTTAGCCATGGCATGATAATCACCATCGGGCACAGCCAGAAGATGATCCCCTGACCGGAAAGATTTCACAATAGATTCAAAACAGACAACTGGTTTTTTCGCTGCAAGATAATTAAGAATTTTAATCGGAAATCCAATGCAGCGGATTCTGGGAATTACAGCGACATCCGCTGCAGCGAGACAGTCGCGTTCCGATGCCAATCCTTTTCCTTGAATGAAGTGGAATCGGTCACCTACACCCGATTGAACGGCATAATCTCTAAGGTCTTCAGGTGCAGATCTGGCGACGCTCACCATATGAGCGCTGGGAATATACTGCAATAAATGTCGCAGGACAACTACCAGAGCTTTGCAATTCTGATACGGCTGCAACCCTCCCGTATATATGACCATGGGATCATTGCCGATGCCAAGTTTGTTTCTTACAATTTGACCATTGCCCCCAATAAAGGATTCCGGATAGATTGCTGGACTGATTAAGGTCAGTTTTTTCTCATCGACACCTTTACAAAGTAGATACTGAGTTTGTTCTTCGGAAATTGAGATTACATGATCCGCATGCAGGGGAATAAACCGATCCAATTTTTCACCAAGATATTTGAAAAATTTCTCAGCGTACGCACGATTAAAATATGTCGGCAATTCGTGAAACATTGTGTTGTGAGCATGATATACTACGGGAATATCATATAAAGCTCGTGTAAGATAACCTGCGATCGGCGCTTCATAATTATGTGCATGAATAACATCTATATCGAAACGTTTTACCACCGACATCAATTTCCAAAGCAGAAAGATATCAAGAAAAGGTTTTCCAATGGAAATGCCCGAACAGACTTTTCTATAAAAAGGGATATGAGGAATTCTATGAATTGTTAATCCATCAACATTAAAATCATTGACACCCAGGTGATAGGTAACGACATGGACTCGATGACCGCGTTTGCAGAGCGCCAGAGACATCTCCCGGATCAAACCGGACGATGCAAATGCTGCGGGAAACGGACAAGCAGCAACCATCGCTATATTTATTCGCATCAAACCTCAACCCCCATATACGACTTGAACTTTATCACAAGTTACGCGATAATTGACACATATGATTCTTTTTGAAAGAATCTTATAATGCAGGAGGTTGGGTTGATCGTTTTATGAGTAATCATTTGTATATAACGATTATTGTATTTGGAGTGATTTGCATGTTGAATCCGGTCGTCCTGTCAGCTCAGGATGCCATATCAACTCCAAGTTCGGAAAATCAGGGACCTCGACCGCCAATTATCGTAGATCACGACCCCATTACAGCAGCTAAAAATAATGAACCCATTGATATTGAAATTTCGATCCACGGCGCACGCCCTGAATCTGATGAAGTGTTTTTACATTTCAGAGAAAAGGGACCGTTTGATTTTCATGTTTTTCGGATGGGATATAATCCTGAAACAAAAAATTTCGAAAAAACAATAGATATCAATTACCATGGGAATGAAGATATCGAATATTACATCGAAATTTTTCCGGAAGGATTACTCAAAATCCGGGTGCCTGAAGACGGATATTATGAAATAAATTCTTATACAAGCAGTGAAAAATATATTAAATCCGCACTGATTATTTTGCTCATCGCATCTCCTGCCTTGATAGCATATTTTATTGGAAGGATATATCGTGCGCATGTCAAACGCGCCACCATTTACCAACAGAAGCTTAACAAACGCAAACGGCAACTGGCCAGAGAACGAGAAAAACACTATAAGGATTACTTGAAGAAACTGACAGGCGTAAGACCTACAAACAATGTTTCGAAAACGGTACCGGCGAATAAGAAGGAACTGGAGAAATCGACTGAACAGCCTTCATCCGCGAAACAACAGATCCCGGAAAATCATTCGACGCCTCCCGGTGACGTTGTCGACAGCCAAGAGGAAAAGGTCAGCACTCAAGAACTCAAAAGAGAATTGGACGAGATTTTAAACCGGCGCCCGGCAGACAATTCCCCAAAACCACCGCCTCGAACAACTTCCAAAACCTCACAGCAGAAACCCCCGACGGGAAAGATGAGCAGCAAGGAAAAGGATTTAGAGCGCGTTCAATCGAGAGCTGACTGGCAGGCACGAAAACATTTATCTGGAATTTCCAAACCAAAACCAGTTGATGATCCTTCGCTGGAAAAAACAAATCCGGGTCAACAACCACGGCCGAACAGCACACCTCCTGCGGCCCCGCGTTCCGTTGATATCCCACCCGGTCCCTCCAAACAACCACCTCAAAAAGGTGAAAAACCACACCCTAAGATAATCAACAATGATCAGTTGGATAACACTCGACCTTTGAATAAAAATGAGCGAGATAAACTCCTCGATATCCTCGGACTCGATCTCTAGCCATCGCACCTTTCCTGAGGCGTCGATCATTCACCTGTGTCGTGAATACAATGGGTATTTTAATATAGAAAAAGCTCTCATCCGCCAACCTCGCCTGGACGGATCAGGATTTCGCGAGGTAACACGTTATGTTTTCGAGCGGGGGGATTGCGCTGGATTATTGCTGCATGATCCGAAAAAACGAAAGGTGTTGCTTGTTAGACAATACAGGTTCCCGCCATTGCTTCGGAAATCCTCCGGATGGTTTCTCGAAATCGTTGCAGGATCAGTAAATCCAGAACAAAACATCAAAGATGCTGCTATCAAGGAAGCCTGTGAAGAAACCGGTCTTATGATAACATCACTCAACGAACTCGGAATATTCTTCCTTTCTCCAGGCGGGTCGTCGGAAAGGTGTTTTCTTTACGAAGCCACTATTGACTCAACGAATGTAAACGGACGTATTTGTGGAGAAGTCGGCACGAGCGAGGATATTCTCGTGGAGATTCATTCACTTGGTCATGCTCTTAAAATGATTTCATCTGGTTTGATCAAGGATGCAAAAACAATAATTGCCCTGCAATATCTTGCATTGGGAATGGTGAACGGATGGTAAAATACCTGTGGGCAATCTTACTGTTGGTGAATGTTACTGTTCACGGAGCAGATCTATACGTTGATTATTATTACGGCAATGACGACCAATCGGGAGAAAGCTGGAACCAGGCAAAAAAAACAATTCCAGTCGCTATACTCTGCGCAACATATGGAGATGTCATTCATATCACCGCTGGCCTTTACAAAGATCCGGTCATTTTAATTCCCGGAATATCACTCTTAGGGGCTTATCCTCCGGGTGGCGGTGAAAGGAATCCTGATATTTTCACAACAGAACTTGATGGATTAATGCAATTTCAGATCATGAAGAGTGCCGATGATTGCCTTTTGGATGGTTTGGTTTTCCGAAACGGATATGCACCTTCCGGCGGGGCGTTGGGCATCAGCAACAGCAGTATAGTTGTTAGAAACTGCCGGTTTATTAACAATGTTGCTTACAGTGAAGATCCTCACGGAGGAGGAGCAGTATTTATCTTCAGTTCCGCACCCCTCTTTGAAGACTGTGTCTTCGAAGGAAATGGCATTATTCCAGCCAATCCAAAACCGGGAATGTATTTAGTGGGTGGTGCGATCATGTCCTGGACATCCTCACCGGTTTTCATAAATTGCATATTCGATGGCAACTATGTTGAAGATGACAATAAAACCTACCTGGCTTTGGGCGGTGCAAGTTTCTGCATTAATTCATTACCTCATTTTATCGAGTGTGAATTCGATAACAACTCTGCCTTGTATGGTGGCGGAGTCGCGTGGTGGAATACCTCTGCCTGTCATATTGCACGATGCCGTTTCAGCGGAAATTTTGCCGGGGAAGCAGGTGGCGCTATCGCCTCCATGGCCCGTCATCAAACTATCATTTCCAACGTCAGCGATTCTGCATTCACGGAAAACAGCGCGCTTTATGGCGGTGCAGTGGCTGCACTTCAAAACACGATTCTCGAAATTGACAATTGCCTGATGTGGGACAATGCTGCCGGGAACAAAGGAGGTGCCATCTTCTCCGTCCATTATTCGGAGTTAACACTGACCAGCTCAACGTTGAATGCAAATAAACTTTCTGGTGAGAGCGTTCAAGGGGGAGCTAATATATATATTGGCGATCAGAGTATTTTTCATATCGTTTCAAATAACATAACTCAAGGCTTCAACGGCGAAGGTTTTTATCTGGGAGACTACACGCCACTGGAATCATGTAATTTTGAATATAATTGTCTCTATGGTAACAGCAGAGGAAATTATGGCGGTACGATGCCAGATCAAACAGGAATTAACGGAAATATTGCCGCAGATCCGGAATTTGCTCAAAACTCTCTGGGTGATTACTTTCTAAGCCAGACCACTGCTGGTCAAACCAAAAACAGCCCATGCGTCAATACCGGTTTTCAGGAATTTTTTAAAAAATGTACAACTCGAACCGATTGGGAGCCGGATGTTATGCCTTCAGATATCGGATATCATTATAACCGGCGTATTGCATTACCTTTTCTAAACCGATATTACTATATGAAAGATATGACTTTGGAATTTTCTGTGCTGAATACGGGCATATCTCCAGTTTCGAAAGAAACTCTCTATATTGCCTTGCAAATTGGAGCTGATTTCTTTTTTCTTACACCGGATTTGGATGCTACGGCAGATCCCGTTGCCTTTTCAACGGATTTCGATCCTATTTTCGATACGATTCAACCTCTGTTTACCATCCCATTGATTGTTCCAGATCTTCCCGATATTGAGCTTATCTGGCATATTGCTATTATGGACAATGCTACCGGAAGTTTAAGTGATTATTGTTGGACAGTATGTGAAATGCTTTCCAGTTGAGAGACATTTTAGATGGATTAACGGTGATGAATATTTTTAATGATTTTATTTTTAAAGTGCATAATTTTTATGCCCGTAAACTGGGGAAAAAAGATCTGGTAATAATCCAGCAACTCCTCACAAAATGTCAGAGTTATTTTAAACTTGTTGCCGGTGAGGCAGTCAACTCTGAATATTCATTCGATCTTCTGAGTAAAACACCTCCTGATAAAACAATTGATGATAAATTTCTATTGGGAATTTTTGAAGACGGATTTGAACTGATTGCAATACTGGATATCATTCGCGATTTTCCGGCTCCGGGAATATGGTTTCTGGGATTGATGCTTCTTGAACCAGATCGTCGGAACCAAGGATTGGGTCATCTTATTTACGATACGTTGGAAGACTGGATGAAACGGGAGGGCGCGAAGAGTTTCAGGCTTGGAGTAGTGGAACAAAATCCCAACGCCGTAAAATTTTGGCGCCGAATGGGATTTGAAATCGTTGAAAAGCGCGAGAACGTGATGGCTGGCAAACAATCGAACACAGTTATTGTCATGCAGAAAATACTCGATCTGACAGCTCCGGAACCACCCTCTTTCGCCGGACCACTGCATCATATTGAATTGAATGTAACGGATCTTGATCGTTCCGGGAAATTCTGGGGGTGGTTATTGGAAAAACTAGGTTACTCAACGCATCAAAAATCCGATTCCGGAATAAGCTGGAAATTTGGTCATACCTATGTGTCCCTCACTCAAACCGATCGAGTAAACGATAAATTATCATGCAGTTCGCCAGGATTGAATCATCTTGCGTTCCATGCAACCTCACGAAAGCATGTTGATGAATTTTGTGAATTGCTGAAAAAGAAAAACGTACCTCTTCTGGATAAACAGCACCAGTTGCATGAAGTAAATAACGATCGTTACTCCATTTATTTCAGAGATCCGGACAATATAACGATCGAAATCGTCGCTCCCGAATAATTATCTGTCAGTGATTTCTTAATGCATCCAATGCATTTTTTATTCGTTGAATGCCTATTTTCAGATCGTCCATAGATGCTGCAAAAGAGAGTCGTATAAAATCAGCGGTTCCAAAACCTTCACCTGGAACTGCGGCGACATGAGCTTTTTCGAGAAGGTATTCGCAAAGATCTACATCGTTTTGAATTGTGGTGCTTCCATCAGACAAGCCGAAAAACTTGTGTATATCCGGAAATATATAGAATGTTCCCGCCGGTTTCACACATGTCATATCATTAATTTTTGTCAACTCTGAATAAACATAATCCCGGCGTTTCTCGAACTGTTCTTTAAAAAAACCAACGCTACTCTGGTCCGCATGATAGGCTTCCAGAGCAGCTTTTTGCGATATCGATGCGGCGTTTGATGTCACGTGACCCTGTATCGATTTCATTGCATTGATTATTTTTTGAGGTCCCGCTGCAAATCCGATACGCCATCCTGTCATCGAATACGCTTTGGATACCCCATCGATGGTGATCGTATGTTCAAACGCCTGATCACTGAATGTCGCTGAACGCTTAAAAACAGCACCCTTAAAGACGATCTTTGAATAGATTTCATCTGCGATGATGATAATGTTTTTGGAAACAACCATATCGATGATTTCTTTTAAACAATCTGGATCATATACCGTGCCTGTAGGATTACATGGATTGTTCAAAATAAGTATTTTTGTACGGGAAGAGATTGCTTTCTTAAGCATAGAAGGTTGAAGTTGGAATCCATCGCTGGCTTTTGTTTCGACAACTATTGGAGTTCCTCCCACCATCTGTACTTGTGGAATATAAGATACCCAGTAGGGTGAAGGTACGATGACTTCATCACGGGTATTGACTAAAGCGGCAAGCGCAAAAAACAAACAAGCCTTGGCTCCCGGAGAAACCAGTACCTGACCGGATTGATAGTCAAGTCGCTCATCACAACGAAGCCTTTCGACAATAGCTTCCTTCAACTCGGGAATCCCATCGGCTTGAGTGTACTTTGTAAAATTGGCTTCAATCGCTCTGACAGCTTCTTTTTTAATGTGTTCTGGAGTGTTAAAATCCGGTTCGCCAACGCTAAAATCAATAACCGGCAAACCCTGACGCCGCATATCTTTGGCTTTTGCAGAAACTCGCAAAGTCGGTGAAGGTTTTATCATCGAGAGTCTATCCGCAATCATCTGAACACTCCTTTCTGATTGAATATCGAGAAAACTACATTTCAGAATTGTCCTGCTGTTCAGCAGACAGCGCATCATACTGAAAAAAATATTTTCAATAAAGCATAAAGCTTTGCAAATAATATAAAGGTTGCCTCTTTTTTGTGAAAAGCTGTCATTCAGATGGATTATCCGGATACGGAAGCCAATGTTGGTGTTCCTGATAGAAAACGCCGAAAATTGTGCAATTTTCTTCGTTGGCAAATTTTTTTATCAGAGGAATGAGTTTTGCGTTTATTTTCAGAGCTATTCCGCAATCAGCACCCAATGTGCGAGGTTTTGCTACCGTTCGGCAATTAATGTCTGCAAGATCGCAGCGTTCTTCCATCTTCAATGCTTGATGGACATTTTCCATCACGATTAAAACAGTAGTTTCGTGTCTCATCGGCATAACTGACTTACCGCTTTATCTACTGAATCGATCATCACGTCAAGCTCTGCATCGGTATGAAATATACCCGGTGAAATTCTAACGGTACCTTGAGGAAATGTTCCGAGAGTTTTATGAGCCCAGGGCGCACAGTGAAGCCCAACTCGAGTGTTTATATTATAAATTTCCTCCAGAAGATTGGCCAGATCAGAAGGATCCGTATCCCCCGCTGTAATTGAAAATACAGGCAACCGGTGATATTCATCCTGAGGTCCATGCATATTCAGATGTTTAATTGTTTTAAATCCATCCAGAACACGCCTTACAATATCACGCTCCCTGGAAAGCAACTGGTGATTGTTTTGAGTTTGAATAAACTCCAATCCTGCTTTCAAACCGGCTATTCCATGAAAATTAAGCGTTCCGGATTCAAACCGATCCGGTAATGTTACAGGTTGTGTATCCAGCTCGGACTGACTTCCCGTACCACCATAAATAAGCGGTTCGATTTCTAAATCAGGCGAAACATAACAAAATCCGGTCCCCGTAGGTCCAAGCAAACTTTTGTGACCGGGAGCAGCCAGAACATCGATATATTCTTTTTGCACATCGATAGGAATTATACCGGCACTTTGGGAAGCATCCACCATGAATACCGTATCATGTGATTTCGCAATGTGACCTATCGTTTCGAGATCCTGAAATGAACCGCAAATATTCGACGCGTGATTTATCACGATAAGTCTAGCTGGAGTATTCAATGCCGCTTGAATGTCCGCGGGATCAATAAAACCCGCTGGTGAAGCTTTTACAATAACGATCTGCAGGCTCCGTAGACGTTCAAGTGCTCGAAGTGGTCGACAAACGGCATTATGTTCCATTGATGTGGTTATGACACGATCGTGCGGTTTTAAGAAACCCTGCAACGCAATATTTATGGCTGTCGTTGCATTGCAGGTCATAATAATGTTCAGTGGATTTGAAATGTTGAACAGAGAAGCCAGGCGTTTTCTGACGCGATATATCAGTTTTGCACCCTGTTCACCACCCGAAGATCGGCTTGGATTTCCAAGAAGATGCCGCAGACAATCGTCAACAGCAGTATAGACACTATCCGGTTTCGGCCATGTCGTCGCCGCATTGTCAAAATAAAGATTCATCAGATGGATTCCGCCTGAGAATCCGGTGTGGTCACCGATTCTTCGGCAGATATTTTAGACGCTTCTTCTGTCTGGTTGAGTTGAGCTCGAGTAAAAAAGAATGTTGTAATAGCGGTAACAGCGGTAATAACTAAAATAAGCAACCATTCTCCCCACCGTGACCGTTTACGGGATTTTTTTGTACCAACGGACGTTTTCTGGTTTTCATTCATAACGCGTAACACCTTTCCTTTGCCCCAATCATACACATCCCAATTGGCATTTCCCCTTTAACAAAGTATTATATGAAAAATATGCGTGGTTACAAATAATTTAGTTTTAATCCTGCGGAAAGAGCGTGAACAGTAATCAAAATACCAAGCATTCAAAAATCATTTCCGTTCCCGGATCAAAATTGAAGATGCATGTTGATAACAGCGGCTTTCTCTTCGGTTTGGAATCCATTCTTTTGATTGATTTTGTTCCGAATAAAACCTATCACAGGGCTATTGACCTGGGTTGTGGTGACGGTATTCTCGCGCTTAGACTCGCTGAAACACGACATCTTGAGGAAATTTGGGCTGTCGAACTCAATGAGACGATCTATGAACGGAGTAACACAAATATTGCATTGAATGGGTATACAGGCTGTATAAAACTTCTGCATAAAGATATTCGAAAGCTTCGCGGTATTTTCCAACATCATTCTTTTGATCTTGTTATTACTAATCCGCCATTTTTTGAACCTGAAACAGATTATCGATGTGGCAATGACCATGAGCGGTTTTCACGTCAATGTTTTCACGGAGGATTACGCCAATTTATTCAAGTGGCAGGATTTTTACTTAAACAAAAAGCCGATTTGGTCGTACTGTATCATCCTTCGCGGCTGGATGTACTGATTGCTGAGTTACTTAAAACGGATTTCCAGCCAAAAACACTCCAAATACTATATCATCAGGACGGCCGTGCACTTTTTGTGTTTTTACACGCCGCTTACAGAGGGAAATCCGGATTGACCATTTTGCCACCGAAGATTTTACCATCATCGTATAAACGGGAGATTAACTGCTGATATGAAATTAATTCTTGCCGGTCATAATATTGATAAAGAAATATTGAATGAATGGAGACGTTTTTTAGATAACGTCCGCCTTTATCTAGACACTGAAACCAACAAAGATGTTCCCAAACCCACCCGAACTGAACTTGAGAAACTTTGTGGCGATCTTCGTAGAGCTAACAATACAACTCCAGAGACACTCTCAGCAGCATATGCCAGAATCAGCCGCGATCCCAGACCTGTTGATTTATTAAGAGCGGAATCGCGCCAATGGGTAAGTAAGGCAAGACGCTCGAACCGAAGAATCGTTTTTGGAATGGGACATGCGTCCGTCGCTGAACACGCGGTGTTTAACATCGACATCATAGGGATATCCCGATATGTTACGGAATTTATTCAATCCCATCGGCTATGCTCCTTCACAGAAAAATCTCAAAGATATGTGAAACTCGACAAAGATTTTATTATTCCTCTTGAAATTAAAAACGCGGGTTTTTCGGGCGAGTTCAGCGGATATGTTAAACGCTGTTTCGAAACATATCTGAAGATAATCCATATCCTGGAACACACATACCGGAAACCGGCGGAAGAAACCGGTGAAGATGCACGGTACGTTCTGCCATTGAACGTAACGACACAAATGGGCATGACGCTTAATGCCCGGAATCTGGAGTATTTGCTACAGAATGCTGCATCTTCGGGAATAGCGGAATTGCGTGAATTCGGTAACGGCTTGTTTCAAGTGATTGAGGGTATAGCCCCGTCACTTATTAAGCACACATCCGGAACACCGATACTGAAGTTTTTATATAAAAACCTTCAGAGAACCAATCCCATCAAGAACTCCGCTACTGAAATACCTCCTGCTGTTAAGCTGCTGTATGCCACTCCTGATGCTGATGATATCGTGCTTTCAGCCCTCTCGGCAAGAAACGATTCAACACCTCTACAAAATATAATCGAAAATATTCAAGGCCAACCGGCAAATGAAAAAGCTAAACCGATTACTGACATGCTGCATCTCCTTAATCCTTGGGATCCGGTTCCTCGTGAGCTTGAGTATGGTGTTTTTCGATTTGAAATTATCATTAGTGCAGCAGCCTATGGACAGTTTAAACGTCACAGAATGGCCACGATGACGCCTTCTTCTTACGATCCATCACTGGGTCTCTGCATTCCGCCACTCCTGTCAGAAACCGGCACATCCGAACTCCTTCTGAAAATCGCGGAAGAGGCTGACACTTGGCATCGAAAGTTATCAGAAATCGATACAATGATAGCACCTTATGCATTACTGGGAGCACATCGACGCCGGGTAATTGTTCAAATGAATGCCCGGGAACTCATCCACCTTTCCCGGTTGCGGGAAGATATTCATGCGCAATGGGATATCAGAACCATCGTGTCGGAAATGATCCTGCTTGCAAAAAAGGAAATGCCGCTGTGTCTGTCATTGGCTATGGGAAAACACCGGTTTGAAAATGACAGAGTCTACAGCACGACCGATTCCTGATTGCATTTGGAACATCCAAAATATCAGTCCAGATATCCAAGACTTTTCAGTTGATCCGTCACGGAGTTATCCGGTGAACAGGGAACCTCCGGTTTCTGGATATGAGAAATTTCATACATTAAACCATCCAATGCTTCCGTCAACTGATCAGCGATCTCTGGATTTTTGTCAATAATATTGTCGACTTCAGATAAGTCCCTGCTAATATCATACATCTCGATCGATTCGGGATAAAAATCCTGTCGCGTTTTGGGCATGATCAATTTGTATTGGGAATCTCTTACGGTTACAGCCACATTCCGCGTATGCTCTGTAAAAATCATGCGTTTTTTGAGTTTGTTCGATGGCTCAGATTTTTTTACCAAAGACACACCCATGTAACTGTCTGGAATTTTTATATTGCATTGAGCCAGAAGCGTCGGCGGCACATCCAGGGTGCTCGCTAGCGTTGTGTCGATGCTTCGATCCGCATTATAGGCTTTCTTTATTATCAAGGGGACATCGATACTTTGTTCATATGGACCCCAATGATCGTAATAAATCTGGTGTTCACCAAATGATTCGCCGTGATCGGATGTGATCAGCACTGTGGATCGATCCCAGATCCCTTTTTGGGATAAGGCATTGAAGAATAATTCCAGTTGCCGATCAGTAAAACTGACCGCGCCCAGGTACAATTTTACAGCATATGTTTCATCCGCTGTATCCCCTAGCCACTCAGAAAACCATCTATTGAACGGTTCCCGCTTTAAAAATGCTCGAGTATCTACAAGAGCAGGTGAAGCATGATGTTCCTTATCTATCGACTTCAGCCGCTTTGGTTGATTTTTCGGATAACTAAACCAGGCCGGTTCATCAATATACATATGCCGGTATATCAGCGGCGGATTATATGGCGCGTGACAATCGAAAAGATGTATCCATGCAAATAGATTTTCATTGGATGCTTCGGAAAACCATCGTATCGCCCGATTAACAGTTATTTCACCGGAGATGCCTGGTTTACCAGCCGTTATAAACAGGTTGAAACCCTGGCCCAGATTACTGTATTCCGGATTGAGCTGAAGGCTGCTGACAGAAGCCATGGTGTCAAATCCGTTTTCTGAAAACAGTTCCGATACGGTTTTAAAGTCAGTGGATACCGGTCTGGCATTTTCGTACACACCGTGCACGGAAGGAAGCACACCGGTAATCATGCTTGCGTGCGACGGAGTTGTCAGATTGATCGCCGTATGACATTCCGTGAAAATGGTACTCTGTTGAGAAATCCTGTCGATTACAGGCGATTTGACCGTATGGTTTCCATAACAGCCCAAATAATTGGGATTTAGC
>JAFGJC010000299.1 GCA_016929305.1 candidate division CSSED10-310 bacterium
AAATCGATCACTCAACAGCGTCCATGCGGTATGACCATCGGAAATTGCTTCAATCGCCACAGTGTACACGCCATCGGTTGCGGTCGCTCCGCCATCCAGCAATCCATCCCATTGCACAGAAGCCTCATGGCCGCGTGTCAATTGGTCGCCCATACCAATTAGCGTTCGGACAACAGCGTGATCTTTTTTAATATAAATATTAACACCAGTCGCGTCTTCGTTTAGGCGGTATCGAATGGTAGCAGGAAAGTTTCCATCGAATTCAAGTTGAATATGCGCGGCGTAAATGTTAGCGAATACATCGTTGCTCCAGAAACATATCAACAGGAACACATAAATCAGTACCATGTGATGATATTTCAAGATTTCACCTATGATACTTAGCAATAATTTTGATGCATAGCGATGTTTTTCAGACATATGTACACCTCCCGTTATTTGATAAAAGTCATTTTTTTCATCGCTGCAAAATCTCCGGCACGCAGCTGATAGATGTAGACACCGGTGGGCACTGAATGCCCGTTTTTATCCTTTCCATCCCATTTCGCGTATCGATATCCCGCGGATTGAAAATCCCCTGAAAAAAGCGACGTAACTTCTTCACCGCGAAGGTTGTGGATGGCTAAAGAGACATTTGAATCCCTCGCCAGGTGATACTGATTGATAGCAACATCTTTCAATACCTGCCTTAAACCCAGCGGCCATCTGATCACGACGGAATCGATCTCGGTATCGAATCCAATCCCGAAATGCACCCAGGGATTGTACTGATGAAAATGGTTATCTCCGCACCGGGTCAGCCGGATCTGGTTCTTCTCCCCGGTGTATAGTGTCACCAGACTATTAACAGCATCCCGGTTGGAAACGGTTCCTTCCAGTATGAATCCCACCCAATTCGCGCCATTGTCCGCAGCATTACGATAGAGGATATGATTAAACTCGGCTGAGGGCATGTATATATCTAAAAATCCGTCGCGGTTGTAATCAAAGAAGCCGCACCCTTTTCGATCGCCTGTTTTTGTTATTCCTGTGAACTCCGCAACGTCCGCAAATGAGCGTACACCTGGAGATACTTCATCATTGACGAATAAATTGTCGAATCCCGGAACTGATCCGCCATCCATAAAAATATCCTGATCACCATCATTATCAAAATCCCCGAATGTCATTCCGCGATGCTTAAATCTTTGATTAATGAATCCCACTTCATTGCTCACATCGAAATACGTCCCATCCCTGTTTTCCCACAATTCATCGTACTCCTGATCTTCCGTGCTTCTCGACGCCTTAAAAAAATCGAGATCGCCATCCAGATCATAATCCGCCCAGCCGCATGTATTGCAATCCCATTCAACGATAAAACCGCCCGGTTTTGGCGCCACAAATCCCATCTCTGCAGATACCTCAGTAAATACATTATTATCATTCCGAAGCAAATGTATACCTTCTGTTGTTGCCATAGAAAGATCCCGGTCGCCGTCATTGTCATAATCCACCCACATTGTAGTGCGCGTTCCGTCTTCCAGATTTTCGATCTGCTCCAATGGACTTTGATCAGCGATATCTTGAAAAACACCTCCTTCATTGACATAAATCCGGCTATACCCTGGTGAATTCCACCGAAGACAAAATATATCCGGATAACCATTGCGGTCAATATCAGACAGTGCCAACCCGCCTTTAGCGAATGGCGCGACAGTCAAACCGACACTGGCATTGTCGACCACTTCATAGAACGTCAATTCCTGAGACAAGCAGGGGATTGCAGTTAGAATAAAGAAACAACCGATTATAAAACACTGTCCCAATTTCATGAATGCCTCCCTACATCGATAAAATTAATAGTTTAACATTCTAGTAAAATCAAAATATTTAAAGACTATTTGCCGTGAAATTCCTTCGCACCTCCACCCGTGTTGGAAACTAAATATAATCCCAGTTCCCGTATCGTCGGACATGCCCGGGATTTTTCTATCACCCACCGAACCCTGTTTGTGGAGACAGGCGCAAAGCGATCCAATTTTTTATGGCCGATTGTAGTCCCGTTTACAACGGTTTCCCAGTCCGAACCGTTCCAGATTTCAATCCGATACGACTCGACTCGCTGTCCCAGGGAAATTTTTTCCTCTGTTTTCGCAACATTGAAACGGACATCATTTCCCAAATCAATCTCAATCCAGCCAGAAGCCATATCTTCATCAGGAGCCCAGAAAGTTTCGGGATCTTCATCGACAACATGCTGCGCGCTGAATTTCCGCCCAGGTTTTCGAGCAGAGCTTGCTTTCGTTTTTTTCCAGCCAGCAAAATTTTCTTTAAACGATTCATCGAGCACTGCCCTGAACTCTTTTAATCGAACAATGTCCGGAGCTGCAATAAGCCCCTGATCGTTGGGAGGAACATTTAAAAGAAGCGTGCTGTTTCGGCCGACTGATTTATAATAGATATCCAGAAGATGATCGAGCGATTTAACCTGGCTGTCTTGAGACTTATGCCAGAACCAACCTGGCCGGATAGACACATCGCACTCTGCGGGATTCCAGACATTTCCATCGATGCCAGCATGACGGACCGGATGCGCCGGCTGCACGCTCCATTCGGTTTCACGTGCGACCCCACTTTCATTGCCCACCCATCGGATATCCGGGCCTGAAATGGCGATTAGCGCTTTGGGTTGTAAAGTACGGATAACCTTATAATACCCCTGCCAATCATACTCCTGCTTCTTACCGTTCGGACCTTCTCCGCACGCGCCATCGAACCAGACCTCGGCAATTTCGCCATAATTGGTCAATAACTCAGTCAGCTGATTTTTATAAAAGTGATTGTACGCGGGTGAATCCCCGTAACATGGCTCGTGCCGGTCCCATGGTGAAAGATATAATCCCGGTTGAATGCCTGCTTCCCGGCAGGCATCGACAAATTCTCGAACCACATCACCCTCACCATTTTTCCAGGAGCTGTTTTTCACCGAATGTTCGGTATATTGACTCGGCCATAGACAGAAGCCGTCATGATGTTTGGCGGTGAGAATGATGTATTTGAATCCTGCCTCCTTAGCAATACTCACCCACTGTTTGGCATCCAACTGCTCAGGATTAAAACGTTTCGGGTCTTCGCTGCCGTCCCCCCATTCACTATCGGTGAAAGTGTTGATACCGAAGTGAATGAACATGAGCAATTCAGCTTCCTGCCAATCGAGCTGCTGAGCTGTCGGAACGGGCGGATACGGCTTTATGCTCTGATCACACATGGTGCATGCTGTAATAATAAATAATAAACTGATCAATGAAAACATCTTTCTAAAAAAGGTGAACATAGGCTTCGTCTCCAGTGCAGGTTATTTTACTTTATGCTTTTTTTCTTTTTGCTCTCGCTTTAAGCAAACAAATGACACCGGCTGCAAAAAGAACGCTTCCGGCAGATATGTTCGTCAGGACACCCGCAAGCAGCGGCACTGCCGGCGTTCCCTTGATAAAAAAAGTCGCGCCCAGGATAATAACACCGAACGAGAGCCAGAAAACTCCCATAATCATCAATGGATCAAATGGCTGCTCGACTTCTGTTAATTTTTTGTTTTCGTTCATTTAAAACCTCACCAAATATCATACTGGTTTATACAATTTATATATTACCTGTTTTATCTTGTGTTGAATTCACAATCACGATGCGAATCGTTAAAAATAGAGATATATGACAATTTGCGATATCATTATCACCGTGATCCATATCCTGAGATCACGCCATTTCTTTTCATCGGGCGCATCTTTGAAAATGAAACTCTTCGGGCGAATCCATGTCCACAGTACACCTCCTGCAAACGTCAATGTCGCCACTATCTTTGACCAGAAAATGGGAAAATCGTTCAGCCATTCGTTCATGCTATTCAGCTCCTTCCGCTCTTTTTGTTAAAATATCCTGCATCTCATCATCTTTCATGACCAGACCATACACCAGTCCGTACAGTTTCTCATTCGGATCCGGTCGTGTAAGATAGCTGACAATTACGTTAATAATGATCGATGCCAAAAATGACCACCAGGCAATGTAGAGAAATTTCCAGTGGATTACGAAGAATAAATAGCTTGACAGGCAGACACCTCCCAGCAATCCGAAAAGCCCGCCCCACTGCGTGGCTCTCTTCCAGTAGATACCTATAAGTGTAATACCAAAAGTGGGACCCTGGAAAATTGACAGCATAGTTGCACCAGCCACAAAAATACCTGGAAATAGTTTGGTCAGCGGAGCGAGTATGATTGCCAGAACGATGAATACCAGCGTCATTATTCGGCCGACTTTCAGGTAATGCGTATTAGGCGCGTTTTTCACGATCAATCGCTGATATATGTCCTTTGTCAACAACGTCGCTGCAGAGTTGAGTATGGAATCAACGCTGGAAATAAGCGCCGCCATAAATGAGGCAAACACCAGCCCGGCCAGTCCTGTGGGCAGCAGATTCTTGATCAGCCAGGGATAGGCTTTATCCATATCCGGCCCGGTGAATTGAGGATTGAGCGCCAAAGCAATCAATCCTGGAAGCACTGTCACCACGGGAATCAGCATTTTAGGAAACATGGCAAAAACCATCCCTGCTTTTGCATCCCATTCGCTTCTTGCGCCCAATGTCCGCTGGATCATTGCCTGATTACAACACCACCAGGCGGGAGACATCACAAAAGCCAAACCAAGCAGCACTCCCATCCAGGGGTACGTCGGATGATCCATTGGAAGAAACAGCTTCAGATGCTCCGGATTGGTCGGGATGATCTTGTCCACCATTGCTCCCCATCCTCCGACAACCCATAGCCCGAGAATCGATAATGAAATGCCGCCGATGAACATGATCAGCGTCTGGATGACATCTGTCATGGCCACAGCCGCAAGTCCGCCCGTAATAGTGTATATACCGACAATTGTTGCAGTTATGAGTAATGCGACCCAGACCGGAATACCCAGATATTCATTGAGCATCAGACCGCTTGTCCAGAACAGAACTCCGAGAAAAAAAATAAGCCAGGATGACCACAAGACAGCTTGTATAATCCTGACAGCCAGGTTATATCTTTTTCCCAGAAATTCAGGCACAGTATATACACCCGCTTTCCAGTAATAGGGGATGAACAGCAGCGCGGATATCATCATCGCCGGTAGCGCGCCAATCCACTCATAATGTGCCTGTGCAATGCCGAACCTGTAAGCGCCGCCGGCCGCTCCCACATAATCCGTAGCACCGACCTGTGTTCCGATAATGGACATACTGATGACCCACCAGGGCAGCATGCGTCCGGCCAGAAAGTAATCTGCATCATCTTTAACAAATCTCTTAAAATAAAAACCGAATGCAGGGATTGCCAACAGATAAGCGACAACGATAAACAGATCAATTCCGTGCATTATTCTGTTCCTTTCGTTTGGTTATAATCTTCAATAATATTAGACTCATGCGATTTGGCGCACCTGAATCCATAGCTCGGATAATAAGATCCCGCATCATAATATGAGCGGAGAGCACACCGCAGTGTCAATGAAAGTGAGTCCCAACCACCGCCCCTGATGACACGATACCCGGTTTTAGACGGATCTTCACGGCCATCATCAGGATTATAAGGATATTCTTTATAAAGACTGCTGCACCACTCCCACACATTTCCGGCC
>JAFGJC010000300.1 GCA_016929305.1 candidate division CSSED10-310 bacterium
TCACTTCGACAAAAAAAACGTGATGGCGTGAAGATATTAGTATCGGATATATTCCTGGATGCCTCCCGGGAGTATTTAAAAAGCGGTTCGTTTGCCTGGAATTGCGATGCAGGATTGAGATATTTCACTATCTTTTCCGACGGATCTCTGGCTCCGTGTAGTGATAGTGAGTCAATTGGAAATATTTTAGATATGACAGCGTCTTCTTTTCGTGATAAGCACTATCGTGAAATGGCGATTGAGAAGCAACGTAGCTGTAAAGGTTGTATTTATTCGTGTTGGCGCGAAGCCTCCTATCTTTTTAGTCAACCGGCAGTATGGCACGAAAGGCTATTATCAGTTCTTTTTAAAAGGTGCAGAAACTGACATGACACAACGGGAAGAAAAGAGAATTTTGTTCATGCGTCCACCTTATACGCGGTTGAAAAAACTTGGACAAGCACCATATTTTCCGCTGGGTATAGGATATTTGACCGCAGTATTAAATAATTTGGATGGCGTTCAAGCCCGTTTGTATTATCCTGAAAACCCTTCTCCACAGGAAAAAAATTTCATCATTGACAAACGGAGTGTATTTAATGCTAGGTCGTACTCCCAGAAACTCTATTTCGAAGCTCTCGAACAGGAATCTCATCCTGTCTGGCTTGAAATCCAGTCTGTATTACGTGAATACAAACCTCATATACTCGGTCTAAGTGTACTAACTCCAGAAACAGGGTCAGCGCTAAAAATTACTCGTCTTGTTAAAGAATTATTACCTGAAACGACCGTTGTTTGGGGTGGAGTTCACCCTTCCTTCACTGCAGACCAGACCATTTCATATCCAGGTGTGGATTACATCGTGATTGGAGAAGGCGAAGAAACATTTAAAGAATTCGTGTCCGTGTGGCCGGAAAAAAGTATTATGGCGTCGATTCCCGGTGTAATTTCAAAAAATACACAAGATAGAAATATATTCTGTAAAACGCAGCTTATCCGCGATCTGGACTCGATTCCTTTTCCGGCAAGAGATCATACAATGTTTCCGCATCGATTCTCCCCTGTTGCTCTGGGCAGTCTGATGCACAGTAGAGGGTGTCCTTGGCGTTGCGGTTTCTGTTCCTCTCGACAATTCTGGCAGGAACGTGTCCGTTTCCGTAAACCAGAATATGTAACCGAAGAAATAAAAAAGATAATCGCTGATTACGGCATCAGAATTTTTACATTTTGGGATGACGCTTTCACTGCGGATCGATTTATGACGGAACAACTTTGTGAATGCATATTAAAAATAAAAACAAAAATAGCATGGCGTACCGCAACTCGCATTGATCTGTTGGATGACTCCATGCTGAAACTGATGAAACGCGCCGGATGCGTGCAACTGGAATTGGGAATTGAAACGGGCAGTCCGAGAATGCTTGACATCATCAGAAAAGACATAAATCTGGATGATGCATCGAAAGCAATTGACCGGGTGCATAAGCATGGGATGGCTTGTGGTGTGTTTTTCATGGCAGGTTTTCCTGACGAAACGCGTGAGGACCTTTTAGAAACTTTTAATTTTATGCAGAAAATCAAACCTGCAGAAATAGTATTAAATATTTTTGATCCGATGCCAGGATCGGAACAGTTCGAGCGAGCTGTCGCTCTGGATCTTCTTCCCCGCCAGCCCGACTATGCACATTTTCAACTCTGGCCGGACGCTCATTATGTTGCCAATATCAAACCCGGTGAGTTCAACAGCATCGTCGAAAAAATGTCACACTACGTATTCGAGTATAACTCCAGCCGCGCAGCACTGATCAGACGTGCCAAACCCGAGATAGTGCAACTCCTCCGTACCGACCGGAAGGTGTTATTCCAAAAATCCATGCGATTTTTAAAACATCATTTTTTCGGTTCTTCAAAATGACACTGATTAAAGATCTCACGCAATGGATAGCTTATTATCCTATGAGACAGCTTATCGGATTTCTACCACGAAATGTGTTGTATTTCATGAGTCAAACGGGAGGATGGATCAGTTATCATCTTCGAAAAAATCGCCGGATTCTGGTCTTAAAACAATTGGAAAACCTTCTTGGAAATCAAATATTGACAACATCATTACCCACCATTGCACGAAAAGGGTTTAAACTGGCTTTCTTAAATGTGCTGTTGACTTTCCGCTATCCTAAACTCAATGGGAATAATATTCAGGACTGGATCACTTTGGCGGGTGAGGATCATCTGAAACATGCTCTAGAAGCTGGAAAGGGTGCCATTATCGTTTTGGTGCATTTCGGAGCCAATCAAATGGTTATGCCAGCCTTGGGTTATCATAATTACAAGATCAACCAACTCGGCAGCCGACCCGAAGACTGGAACCGTTTAAGTGGAATTAAACCCTCTTTTCTGCAAAAGAAACTTTTTAAGGCACGATTGAAACTAGAAAAGACACTACCAGCAAACTTTATTTATATTGATAAATCATTGAAACCAGTTTACCGTTGCTTGGCAAGAAACGAAATCATGATCATGGCAGTGGATGGAAGAGCAGGCACGAAATTCATTTCTGTTCCGATATTCAATATGTTTATGAATTTATCAGCTGGACCATTTCGTATTGCTGCATCCACAGGCACGCCCATCATTCCAGCATTTCCCGTATTACAGAAAAAGGGTCGCCACTTGCTGTTCATTGAAGCTCCAATAAATCCTCCATCAATTGATGATAGAGATGTTTGGATTCAAGAGCTCGTATCGGCATACGCCAAGATTCTTGAAAAACGTCTTGTAAAATATCCGGATCATTATTGTATGCTGATGGCGGAAGCAGAACGTCGGGCACCCATTGATACTGTGCCACTATTTACCTCTTCACAACAGGATATGGTCCAGTAATGAGCCTATCAGTCAGTATCGTCATTCCATGTAAAAATGATGAAATTAGACTAAAAAAAACATTGGAGAGTTGTCAAAATTTGAATGTGTTGGCTGATCAGATTATCTTGGTCGACGACGGCTCCACATCACCGATTCATATCGAAAAAGATTATGCAAACGTACAATTACTTCGGATTTTTCCCGGGATCGGACCTGCAGGTGCCCGTAATGCTGGTGCAGAAAAAGCAACGGGTGATATCATTCTTTTTCTTGATGCTGATGTTACAGCGGAATCAGAATTGATTATGCAAATTCGCGAACATTTTCAGAACAATCCTTCCCTGGATGCTGTTCAAGGTGTTTATACAGAAAAAACACGGATAGAAAGTTTATTCTCGAAGTATCAAAACTACTACTATCATTATGCTTTCATCTCTATTCCTTCAGAATACGTAGCTGTTTGCGCAACCTTTTGTTTTGCGATTAAGAACTCTGTGTTTAAGAAGATGAATGGTTTTGATAGTCGAATCAAGCAGCCAACGGTGGAAGATGAAGCATTTGGGTATAAACTTGCCAAAGCTGGCTATAGCATCATCATTGATCCAAAGATACGTGTTCACCACTGGGCAGAATATTCAATGCGAAGATTTATAGCACGTAAATTCAGAATGAGTTTTAATCAGGGTAAAAGTATTCTTCGTGGCCATAAACCGCCTATCTGGGGTAAAAATCAATTTTTTTTAAGTAATCCGACTCACCATTCACGGAAAACGCTTTTGAGTCTGTTTGTGGCTCCTGTGATCCCAATATCATACATCATAAACATTCCGTTTTTGATCACTTTCGTACTGCTTTACTGTTGTTTAAACTTGAAGTTTTGGCAGTATCTGATTATCCAAGAACCTCCACAAAGATTAATAGCATTTTTATTCCTGAACTGGCTGGATCATGTCGTGATATTCATAGGTATTATTTCAGGTACCGTGCATTATTTCACCTGCAACCACTATTGACGATTAAATAAAATCGCTCCGTTTTATTAAGCTGCTCCAGCTATCTGAAACTCCTTGACAAGATTTCATGGAAGTTCTAATGTTGTGGATGCTGTTTAGTGTTTTGTTATTAAATTAGAGCGGTTAGGGCATCTTTAAGGAGATGAAGTTGTGACAAAGGAAGATATTATTAACCGTGTTTGGGAGAACCTGGACTTGCGTAAAAAGCAGGCTGGTGAGGTTGTGGAAGAATTAGTGAACTGCATCAAAGATGTTTTGAAAAGTGGTGAAAAGCTTAAAATTGGTGGATTTGGTGTTTTTGAGGTTAGGGAACGAAAAGCTCGTATCGGTCGAAACCCGAAAACCGGTGAAAAAGCTGAAATTACTGCCGGGCAGATGATTAAATTCAAAGCCGGCAAACCATTGAAAACAGCTGTTGATAAATAACTCGATTATCAACAAAAACCAAGGGAATATACCGGCATGATCACCGGTTTTCAATAGTATGTTTTATCAGTACAACGTATATATAAAAGTGGATAGAGATGTGAATTCCTGCAATTTAACAGGACGTATCTCGTTGATCCAAAAGATTAGTATAAGGAGTAATTCGTCATGACAAATTTAAAACGCACGGGATTGTACCAGGCACATGTGAATGCAAATGCTCGAATCGTTCCTTTCGCTGGTTGGGAAATGCCTGTTCAATACACATCGATCATAGAGGAACATCTTGCTGTCCGTAAAAAAGCAGGTCTTTTTGATGTCAGTCATATGGGTGAAGTATTTTTTTCGGGCAAGGATGCTCTTTTAAATGTTCAAAATCTTATTACTAATGATGTGTCAAATGTGAAACCCAATCGGATTGTTTACTCTGGTCTCCTCTATCCTCATGGCGGTTTTGTTGATGATCTTCTGGTATATAAATTTAGCGACACTGA
>JAFGJC010000301.1 GCA_016929305.1 candidate division CSSED10-310 bacterium
AGTCAGTTAACTCGCTATTAGGTAAAACGCCGATAACAGTCCAACTCCATGTACCACACCCAATTGTTTCCCATGTACTTGGATGAATAAAAATCTCGCCGAACCAGTACGGTACTATCTGATAAAAATATTCATCAGTAAACGTATCGTTATTATCCATTCGAACCATTATGAAGTAATATTCGATTGCTGTCTCAAGATTGTCCCAGGTAAACGTTATCCCGTTGGTCTCCATTGGCAATATTGAATTATGATAAGGCTGTAGAAGTTTGGGAAGGTTATCGGATGTATAGCGCATGGAATGCGTTTCCGTATAATTTCCAAGCATCTGGCCATTAATCTCACTTATGGGAGCGACACACCAGGTGATCTCACCGGTTTCGTTCATAATATTCCAATCATTCCTGCTTACCTTCAACTCAACGAAACGCATACCGGCAAACGTACGGTAGCTCTCCGGACCAAGATCCCAATATCCATCATACCCGCCAGGTAGTCCAAGATGCATTCTGTAATACTCCGAATTGGTTCCTTTAGTCCATTTAAAACGTATCATCCCATCTTCAACATCATAGACAAGATAAGCATTATCGATCGGAAAGACCGGTAACAAAATTTCTTCCATTCGCATTTCCGTGATGGTAAACCGCCAAAATTCAAACATTTCGTTGCCTGCGAAATCCTTTGCCTTTATCGAAACGGTAACCAGCACTCCCGGATCCATAGGTCCCAATTCGGCGTAGTAGTTAACCCGCTTGTAATTGTTAAACGGTTCGATGATCGGTTCGAATTCCGGTGGAGCTGGGGTGATTTCAACGGAAATAGAATCCACATCAATTCCTGTCTCATCATCAGCAATGCCCACTTGAAGCGTAAACAGATTCGGAACATTCGTGGAATGGGGTTTGGGAATAGGATCTACCAGATAAGGTTGGGTTGAATCGGCAAAAATTGATATAGGGAACAATAAACCGATCACGAATAATACAATCAGCGGTAACGTTCCTCTAAAATTTCTCTTGGTATGTTGTTTGAAATTTTGCACAGAAAGCCTCCTTCTTATCCAAGTTCCGTGCAAGAATTATACCATAAAAGCATAAACATCATCCGTGTTTGCCTAAAAATTTTCAAGCACCGTTGCCTGATTTCACCTTGATCCATGCCCCCATACTCATCAATCCCTAACATCATAGTTTAACGCAAATTATGTATAATTATCAAGGAGCTTTTTCAGATAGTTGTTTTTTGCATGATTCGGATTCATCGGCATATCCAAGTTCCTGGTATAATTCTGCAGCTTCGTGCAATTTTTGCCGTCCCAAATCCGTTTTTCCAACTTCAAAATATGTTTCGCCCAGCTTTCTTGCACACAGAGCCGCTCCCCTCAAATCCTCCATTTCTTTCCGCAACTGAAACGCTTTTTGCAAATACGGCACGGCATCATCGTAGCGATTTAAACCACGATAAGCCTCCCCTAAATTATAGAAGCAGTATGCAAGACCCACCTTATCATCGAGATCTGTCAGGATGCTGCAGCTGTCTTCAAATTGTGAAATTGCCTTTTCATATTGGTCATTTAAAAAATAAAGACTGCCCAGGTTATGCTTGAAATAAACGATACCTCTCGAATCACCCATTTTCTCAACAATATGCAATCCTGTTTCATAGTAATTCACAGCCCGATCATATTGTTTTAGTTGATATGCCATAGCCCCCAGGGCATTCAAACAATCGCTGACGCCTTTGTCATCAGCTAGTTTTTCTCTGATTTCCAATGCTTTTTTGAAGTATTTTTCAGACTCCTCATACTTTTTTTGATAAAAAAGTACCTGACCGGTCAGCCGCAGTGCATCAGACTTATGTTTTTCGGCATTAAGATCCTGTGCTCTCGCGAGCATCCTTTGAAATGATTCAAACGCCAATCCATAATCACCCACAAGACTATGGATCATTCCCTTTTCTCGTTCAGCCGCCAACCAAATATCATCAAGTCTGCGAGCGTGTTGTTCCTGGTTTATTTTGAAGGTTGATTCCATTTCAGTATGTGTCTGATCATCAAAACGGGCTATCATGCCCAATGGAATCGGAAGATTGGTAGATTGTGATGACTCCACGTGAATACACAATTCCTGCAATTCCTTATATAACTGCAATGCCGATTTGTTTTCATATCTCAGCTGAGCTTCACCGGCAGCTTTTTGCAGTAGAGGTATTGCTTGATGGTAATCATCACCTTGCCGGTAATGATACGCCAAAAATTTCGCGTCATCCGTCCCACCCTGTGATTCTTTTACATGGATCTCCGCCAGTCGTCTATGCAGGTAGCTTCGATGAAATGGTGAGAGGGTTTCAATGATCCAGGAGCGGAAATCGGAACGCTTAAATTGATACAAAAGTTTGACCCCATCTTTTATTTCTTCAATCCACCTTTCATGGATTAGCCGATCTAAAACCTCCAGAAGCAATTCTTCTCGAGCTGCAAAACCTGCTACCAGTACCGAGAAAGGACAATGTCTTTCGTTTACAGCAATCATTCTTAGGACTTCTCTGTCCAATCTCTCATCCGGGAGTTTCGGAATAAACGTCCTGGGCACCTCACGAATCAACTCCGCTTTCAAATCCTGCAGAGCGATCGACGTTTCAACGGCTGGAGGTGATAGCATCCATTGGACACCATCGTGTGTCAGTACACCTTTTCTTAGCCAAAACTCAATAACATCAGAGAGATAACCGATGTTTCCTTCGGTCAGATTTCTGAAGACAATCGCAGCATTCTGCGAGATGTCAGGTTCTGCAAATCTTGTCCGTAAATAGGTTTTGACTGCTGCTGTCGTAAAAGGTTTTAGTTCGTGATGTTTTGTGGAAGTGTTAACATCTATCTTCTGTTGTGTTGTCACTATGAATTTTAAATCCGAGACATCACAGGTCAATACCTGAAGAATATCAGCAAAGGTCTGATCGATATGATCGAAATCATCGACAACTATCAGGTGTGTACCTTTTTTAGAAAAAATTTTCACATAACATTCAAAGGATCGAATGAACTTTCGATATAGTTCGAGTGGTGATACCTTTTCTTTACTCAGAGAATCATCAAAATAATAGTCTATGAATTCGACAGATTCAGGCGGAGTAACATCATAGGATTTTAACCGGTCGAGTAAAAACTGGTGTAACTTTTTACAAAGTTGTAGAGTGTCAGAGTTGTCACCACCCTTAAGAAAAATAGACGGAATATTTTCAGGCACTCGCGACGATAACTCGGAAAGATATCTGGATTTGCCAGAACCAGACCTGCCATAGACCACCATAACCTGCTCATTTCCAGACGTAATCCAATGGATGGTCTTTTCCAATACACCTTCAATATCGATATACGGTGTAAGTAGAATATCCCAAATCTGACTTTTCGGAT
>JAFGJC010000302.1 GCA_016929305.1 candidate division CSSED10-310 bacterium
AGATTCTTGTTATGTTTTTTCAGGATGTGTTCGCTCATCCAGTCAATATAACCCCGGACTTAAGTCCGAGGAATTCTTTTGATTAAAAAAGACCTGGAATTCGAGCAATTACGACCAGCCATACAGTCATTGGGTAAAGAAAACGTCAAGCGATTGGTCTTACGGATTCTTAATGATCTGGAAGATGGAAAATATAATAGCTCCCAAATTCTAATAGATTTTAATCTTTCCAAATCGGCACTGAGCAGATTTGCCGGAATCCGGTGGGACAAATCATTTGAATCAGCCGCTGAACAGGGTATACCGGATCTTTGGCGTAATGTTGCAGAAGTAGTCATGTCGGATCCGGACAGTTTCGAATCGGCTGTATCTGCAGGAGTAAAGGAGATAATACGAGCTGTTTTTGAATCATCACCATCTAATAACAAAGGAACGGTGTGATGGACTCGACAAAAGAACTGTATTTTATCCCGATTCTTATGCATGCATTTGATGCTCCGGATATCCGGTCGAGCCTGAGAGAAGCATTTCAGGAAATTGAACAACTCGGGCCATTGCCGGAATACGCTGACGGATATAGTCAGTTCAAGGCGTTGATCTCAGCTTGTTTTCAATCCATACCGCCGGAAACGAAAGATGATGCACTCACGAATATCCTCTATGCCCTTGCGACGAACACATTTGAGGGTCATGATGCAGTAAAATCCCTGCTTGTTGACAAGATACACAACAATCCGGATTTGAAATTACGATATGATCGGATCTGCCATGACATCAGCATATCTGAAGAACAACTTCCCATAACATTTGAGCTGGAACGAGACAAAGAACTTGTCCAGTCTGTTGTATTCTCTCATGATTTAGTGGAGCAACGTATTTCTGGCATCCTACCAGGCCGGTATCGCTTAAGCCTGGCAAACGGGAGGCTGCTCTGGGAAGGGACATTAACATCCCGTGACGTGATATGGGAAGAGGCTTTTCCCGGTAAAAATTACCGCATGGCGGCAGACACGGGAGACATAGAACCGATAACAACGTTCGCGCAAGAACTGCTTGATGGTGAAATTTGCATAACGCTCCACCCAGGATTGGAATCCGGTATATTGACAATAACCATAAAACAGGCTTCTATATGAACAGTACTCACGATACAGAGCAAGCAATCGGACGGGCAAAAGCGGTGATTACTTCCCCTGAAGGCGGAGTTGTAACCACGATCATTGCCCGTAAAACCGGGAAAGTAGACTCAGAGCGATTGACCTTTTCAGGAACGGTGGTGTTTATTGAAGAGGCTAAAAAACATATCCGCAATATCATCTTCCCGATTATTGAGTCCATACTTGAGTCGCTGGACATTTCAATTTCAGGATTTGAACTCTCGGCAGTGAATAGTGGTGCATCATCATCCTCGGATATTGGTTTAACAATAGAAGGTTTCTCGGCTGATGTACCGATATTTCTGACGCTCTTGTCCGCAGCGCTTGACCTGCCGATCCGACAGGATATGGTGTGTACCGGTCATATCGCTTCACCTGAGGGTGATGTGGCACAGGTTAAAGGCTTACCCGAGAAAGCTGAAGCTGCTGTCAATGACCCGGGAATTAAAACCTTTGTATTTCCATCCCTCGATTCTGAAATATCTTTGAAAGTGCTCAAGCCGAAAGAATACGAAAAAGTCAAGGCATCAGTACATGGGTGCCGTGGCAGGATTCAACTGATTCAGATCACTTCAATCGATGATCTGTTTGAAAAAACACTTGATCCCGGTTCTATCGTTTCGGCGAGTCTTCAGAGCGGGTTTTTCTATGGAGGTAATCAGGTTAAAAAAGGTAATCATGTCAACTGGCTCGCACAATACCTGACCAGGGGTAATCCCCGGCGATTCTGGAATGCCATGGAAAACGCATTGTTCTCAAAAAATAGTGAACGATGCCATGAACTGCTCACGTTATTTGTCAGCTACCATATATCTCGTGAATTATACCCATCGCGTATTGGAGAACAGCTCAATCGTCTGGTACTTTCGCTGCCATTAACGGTAAAGCATACGCCGGGACTTTTTCCCCTGCTTGATAAAGAACTCTATATAGCCTTGATACAATTCGCCGGCAAAAAAGACCATAATGATATATCATACTTGCACAATGCACTGTACCGGGAAACACTATCGGCGCGGTCACCAGTTGGAGTACCCCGAGAGAAAACACCGGCCAGGAAGGATAAAGACCGGCCAATTGACATCATACTGCATCAGCTTAATCAGGACTATATCGAATCCACCGTGACCCGCGTCTATGATGAAGCCCGGGCAAGCTTTATTATGGATTCTGTCACCGTATCATCTCATGAAGAACTGATTGCTGTATTGACCGCATTCTATACCCATGTGCTACGCTATATCAATGCCGAAACCGGTCATGTTGACCAGATTCATATAGAGACTGAAGCGCTTGATCTCTTTAACCGGACATTCACGGGAAAACAGCGAAGCCGGGATGCGCAGGTCGAAGCGAGGCATGGAACACATGGAGGAATGCGCTCTATCCTCGACACCATGACGGAATTCATGAAGCATGAAGCACGCCAGAAGCATATCGTAAAAACATTTCATGACGCAATAGATCCATTGGACTACGAGGCGAAGGTAGAACTTATCAGCGATATACTGAAACGTGAGGAGGGCCGTCTTCCACCCGAAATTACCTCGCAGCCGCCCGAAAAATTTGCCGACGACTATGAATCGATCATTCAGGCATATAGTGAATCGATAACAAAAGTAACTGATATTTTCAAACGACTGTAATACAAGGAGGCATAGCATGAGTAAATTAGATAAAATTCTCCATGAACTGGACGAACTCCATATCGTGAACACCATCACGAAACAGCATGACGAAGCGCGAATGGCGTACCGGCTGTCAGGGATAACGGTCGCTGATGATGACGAATTCGATAACGTTGTTTCTGATTATTACAACTACCATTTCACGACATGTATTTCACACGGAGGCAATCTCCCCCGCTCTTAAGCGGCAGGCCGTGCGAAAGAAATCATCGAAAATGCGTATCGCCGGAAAGGTATGGACCGGCTTGCTGCCTACAGTGACGGCAAGAATGGAACGAACGGCGGGATGCGGGAAATTCTCGATATCCTGCTTGACCGGCTGAAGGAAGAAGCGGTGGAACGGCATATCAGAGACGTCATTGGCCGCTATGTGGCGCCGAGTGATTTTGAGGAACAGGTTGACATCGTTCGGGAAATCATCGCCCGTATGGGCTATAGACCATCCTATATCGATCCCAGCCGTCCAGAACGGTATGCCAGGAATTATGAAGAACTGATACGGGGCCTTGTGGAAAGTGTAAAAGTGCAGTCAGGGACTTTCAGGCGACTTTAACGGAAAGGATATCTCATGGCGTCGAATCTTGACCGGCTACTGGATCAGATCAATCCATCATGCACCATAAATGTGGTTGAACAACACATCAATCAGGCGTTAGCTGGCTATTACCGGCAAAAGAATACCATTACCACCTGGGATAACTATCGGGAAACGCTGGCTGAATTCATGCGGCAGGCACGAAATGTCGCACTTCAAATGCCCCCCTCTTCCGGCCAGGATATCGACATGAATTTCCATGAAGCGATTTCCTTACTGCGTCAGGAGTATCCCGGTAATACGGTTCAAACAGTATTTGACATCATGCAGACCGGCGCTGAAGGTGGAATATATGCCATCTTTCGAACACTGAGCAGATTGTTGGCAGAACAATACGCTCAAAACGAGATCAATGCACGAGTTTTGGATTTTTGGAATAATCTGTCAACAGAAGAAAAAATCGCCATTCCCGATGAATACATCACAAAATTCAAAGACATACTACCCGCAGAGATTGTGAACGGAACTGCGATTCGCGTAAGAGCGTCATTCTGGAAAGTCCTGCAGGACCATCCCCGCATGATCAAGCGTTTTCGTGATATCAGATAAATTTATACCAAACTGAAACAAATCCATCCTTTCTGCCGCATATCAGTATGCACAGAAAGGATGGATTTTATGTCAATAGAACAGGCGCTCATTGCCCGTGCCCAGCCCCAGATGATAGCATCACGGGTATCGCATATCATTAATCATGAAGCGATCAAAGGGTGTACACCATATCTGGCGACCACACCGGTTTGTCTTGAACCACACTTTATTCCATCTAACCAATGGAATGACGATCTGGATCGTGATGAGCCGTATTGGATTCCGCTCGCACCCTATTTGCCCAATGATATGGTACGTCTGCAGGTCTGGATTTCACCGGATCATACACTGGAATGGTTCAGGTCGGAACGCTTTATCCGCGTTTTACGGGGTAGTACCCATCGTATCGGATTTGAAATCTCCGGAAATGAGCATGCAGTTAATCTACATTTTCTTTCACATAGAGAAAATATTGGCCTTTTGAAAGTCGCCTTTGCGGGTGAATATAACCACTGTGAAGTGGCTGAACCGACCATGTATCCTTTTTCGGGAAACACCCACCGTTTTTATGACTTTTTTCCACTCCCACCCTACCATCATCTGTTTACCCAGCATCGAGAACTCTATACCTCTCCATATGAATCATTTCTTGAGTCTCTATCCACAGTGGAAGTTCCTGCACGTGCCTATGTACAAGTGTTATTCGAACCGGCTCGACATAATTGGCATCACAATGTGGAAGTACTTACTGATATCGAATTTTTGGGACAGACGATGTCGGAAGCCAGATCGCCCTATCGGCCACCGCAACAACTTCCGTCCGGGGATTTTTATCAGATGGCCAGCGAATTGGAGATAAAAGCGCACAATGATAAACCATTTTATTTTGCAGCATTGAGAGTAGGTATTGATACAGCAGACAGTACTCCTGAATTAAGAGACATTGCAGCGTTTGTAAGCCTCTTTCAGCATGGAGGCCAACCGCTCCAATATCTAACTGAGGAAGAATACCTCCCCACGGTCTCTTCTTCCCAGATATACCATATGTTTGAACAGGGATTAGCATACAGGCCGGGATTTCTCGTGAACTCGTCTGAACTCGCGGGTCTTGTCCACATCCCCACCATGAAACGCTTCCAGGAGAATGACATACCGTTCGACAGCCTTGAAACGTTGCCGATTCCCCTCATGAACCAGGAACTCCGGACCGGGACGGTTATCGGAACATGTCTCTATGCAGGAAAAGAAGAAGCGGTGTGCATACCTGATGCGATCAGAAAAAGAAGCACCCATATTATTGGTCGGCCCGGTATGGGTAAGTCATGCCTCCTTGAGTCGATGGTCATGTATGATATACAACAAGGCCATGGTGTCGCAGTCATCGATCCCCACAATGACTGTGTCATGAAACTCCTTGATATGATACCGGAAGACAAGGTCTATTCGACGATATATCTGGATTTTGGTGATCCTGAATGGATTCCCATATGGAATCCGTTGAAACTATCACCCGGGCAGGATATCAGCCGGACGGCTGATGATCTGGTGGCGGCAATTAAAAGTATTGTTGAAAGTTATGGGTGGGGAGACCGGCTTGAACATCTTATGAAGCATGGAATCTATGCCCTTCTACAACTACCGGATATGACGCTGCTTGACCTCGCAATACTCCTATCCCCCAAAAGCAAATCAGACAAAAGGAATCGCCTGAAAGAATTGATTCAAGATGTTGTTGATAATGAATTGTCCCGTAAATTCTGGCAATATGATTATGAAAAATATACCAAAGATGACTTTGCACCACCGCAGCACAAATTGAGCAAATTGCTGCTGGGGGGAACAGTCGCCAGGACATTATCCCAGCCAGACAGTCTGATCAATATCCAGGATATCATTAACTCGGGCAACATCCTATTGATCAATCTTAACGGACTAGGGCCCGAACAACAAAAAGTCATGGGTAGTTTTCTTCTGTCACTGATATACATAACATCGCTTTCACGAAGTTCTATCCCTTTGGATCAAAGGAAACAGTTTCATGTGTATTGTGATGAAGCTCATAAAATGACGACCGGCAGTATCGATGATATGCTCACTGAAATCCGGAAATTCGGTGTCAGTGTTACCCTGGCTCATCAGTATCTCAACCAATTTAAAAAGTCTCAACAGGATGCACTGTCTGGAGTCGGTACGACGATCACGTTTAATGTCGACATCAGAGATGCTCAGTATTTGGTCAAGGATTTTCGTGGTAAGGTAAAACCTAAGGATATTTCTGAACTGTCTGTCGGTGAAGCTATCGTTCGTATTGACACAGAAATCGTCAGAATTAAAACACCATCGCCGCTTGTTCCGTTACAGCCAAGTTATAAAGAAACAATAGTTAACCTGTCGCATCAGCGGTATTACCGGTCCGTTTTCGATATCAAAAAGAGAACCCGGTCGGTGCGGCAGAAGTGGATAACAGAGAATGTAGCTCAAGTAAATAGAGATATCCATGAACCAGCATCTGTACTTCACTATGATGAGTTTGAATGAAATGGATTGTATAGATACAATAATTGATCTTTTAAGTCATGAGACAATATGTCAGTGTATAGATGATCCAATTGACCGGTCGCTCGTGACATTTCAATACGATGAAACTGGAAAAATGACACATGACCGTTTCAACCGGATTATTACGGCCTATGTCAATCATCTGTACGAGACAACGCTTCGTATGAATGTTAATCTCAACGCTCATAAATTATTAGAAGAAGCGATATGGATTCTTGAGCAAAACTATCAGAGCGACCATGCGACAGGTTATGATGCAGCACAGTTAGATGCCGTTGACCCAAAACGGGGAATGGCTTTTGTATTGGAACGAATGAAGGAGTTATTCAAAACTCAGGAGCGTGAAAAGTATATTGCGTGGGTTTTTGCAATACATATTGACCCATCTGACTGGTATATGCATGTTCGCATAATTACAACACTACTTGAACGATACGGCCATACCT
>JAFGJC010000303.1 GCA_016929305.1 candidate division CSSED10-310 bacterium
ACGGCATTATCCAAGAGATTCAGTATGATCTGCCGAAAAAGACCCTCATCTATTTGAGCTATCGTGTTTTGCACATCCAGTTGTATACCAAAACGAATGCGTGGTTCGTATTCAATTCGGTATTGAGAAACAATTTCCTTGAGAATTGCTCCGATATCGCAATCAGCGATGTCAAGTTTAACCGGGCGTGCAAATTTTAGGAAGTCACGGATGATTCTATCAAGATTATCTGTTTCTGCCTTGATTTCCGATACCACTTCCTGGATCTCTTCTGACGATAAATCATCAGCCAGCAGATCTGTATTCCCTCTTATCACCGCAAGAGGATTACGGATTTCATGAGCGATCCCCGCCGCCATTTCCCCAAGAGCCGCCATGTCTTCTTTTGCTCGAATCAGTTCCTCAAGTTGCTTGCGTTCTGTGATATCCCGAATAACAAATCCAACACCGATAACGGAATCCATTTCACCTTTAAGAAGATGCGTGGAAACACTCAGCCATTGCACCGGTACACCCGGCAAATGCCATTTCCACTGTCTGTTGGAATAGATGCGACGATGCTTCAAACCATCGGTCAGCATTGTTGACAATAGACTGTTCGAACCAAACAATTCCTCACAGGTCATCGTTGTCAGTTTTTCATAATGCAAGTGCAGTAGTGATGCAGCTTTAGATGTTATAGATATAGGTTTGCGGTATTGATCGAAGGTAATAATGCCCGAATTGACCGTCGACAGCACATCCTCCTGAAATTCTCTGGAACGTCTTACTTGTTTATCTAATAATGCATTGACTTCATTGAGTTCTGTCTCTTTTTCGCGAACCGCTTTTAGCGTTGATTCAAACAACACGATGGCGCGAGATAAAGGATCCCTGCCCACACTGATATCATGCTGATTTTTTTCAAATCGATTCACCACGGATTCAAGCGCTCTAAATGGCCTGATCATTGTAACACCATACAAATAAATCAGGCTTACCATTCCTAAAAATCCGATAATTATAAATCCGAGCAGAAAGGATGACATGCGGCGCATGGTTTCAGAAAATTTTAAATCTCTCTCCAAAACGATAAGATACGCCGGCTCACGACTTCCAGGGGGAACAGGTTGAACGAAAGCTTTCGTACGTTTTCCGTCAGCAGCGGCATAGGGCGCGGTGATACACTGTTTGCCCAGCCATCCGTCTTTCCAAAAAACACTCCCGCCGGATAGTTCTTTAATACCTGGAGGGTGCAAACGCTGTGGCGATAAAAGAAATGTTTTTTTAGGTAATACAAGATATATTCGATCCCGAATATCAACACGAAATCGCGACAATTTTTCTTGAAGTTCCTTGATTTTACCTTCTGGAAGATCAGAATAGCTAAAATTTTCACCGATGTATGATGAGAGGAATAGAGCGATACTTTCACCCAGACTGTATAATTCAAGGGTTTCACTTTCTTCACTCTTAATCATCAAATATCTTAAGTTGAAACCGAATCCGACGGTATAGATACTGAACACAATAAGAATCATGAGAGAATAGATTTTAATTGCCGTTTGATAGCTCACATTAAAACTAGAAAACAATGGTATCCCATGAGTCGCTTGCTTTCTCTCAGATGACATTACCAGACTGAATCCCTATTCCGTGTGATGTTCTGTGTCAAAGGGCAATTCACCAACGGTAAAATTTCCGTCAAATCATACACTCTGATTTCATAAATTCTCGGATAAAGTCTTGGCAGCAGCGGAACATCCATCGGAAGATAGTTTTCATGCAGCGTGGCGAAATATTCAACAACTGGATTTTTTACACTGAATACGGGTTTAAATGTATGAATTGCCTGCATCATTTCCCGGTATTTCTCATAATCATTATAGCGTACCATATCACCATATCCGACAAATTCCTGCCAATCGACGCATAGGTACCTTGCACCGGAATTCGTTGCATTTATACACATTTCCTGAAATGTTTTTCCAGGATCCAAGACAGTTTTTCTATCCATGTAAAATGCCATAATTGGTTTCATCGTTGTCAGACAGCCTGTTTCATCATTTGCGCGCAGAAAATCAGCAATTTCCGGATATCCGGAATCAATTCTATATATTGGCAGCAAATTCATTATAAAAACGCATCCCATTGAAAATAAAATTGCTGTTGATAGCCATTTAAAGGAAATTCTGCTTCCTTTTACTGCGATTCGACTGATTTCTGCCAGCAACAGACCTGAGGCCAAAGCGCCGAACGGTAAAAGCCCCGTGCACGTTCTCGCCAAACGGGTTGTCGTGAAGCTGAATACTGCAAACGGAATAATGAACATAAACGCAGTGCAAATACCTCTAAATTTTTTCCGGAGCGACAGATAAACCAGACCGGTTGCTGTCATTGCGGAAGGAAACCATCCGTCGAAAGATGAGAACATTTTCACATAAAAAAAAGGAAACATGAGATCCATGCGGGATTCTTGAGATATAACCTTTTTCTTAAGAATTGAGAGGTATGATGCGGGTTGTGACCAGAGATAATGCGGATTGAATATCAGATAATATGACAATTCCAGAAATAAAAACGCTGCTGCTGCGCCGCAAAGGATACACACATATCGCATGACAGCCGTTTTCTTTGATCTTTTGAATATAAAGGAACCCGCAACTTCAAACAAAAAAATCATGGTAATCATGATCAGTAGACGGTAACTGGTACCAATGGCAAGAATCGCAGTCAAACCGACCAGAAATGACCATCGTTTCCCCGGTCTTTCCAGTGAATGCATCCATAGGCCGAAACATAACAGAATTAAGAACATGGAATCAGTTTCATGCAAACCCAAGCGCGAGTAATGGACATGAAAGGGTTCTAATGCAAGGATACCCGCGGCAATCAGTCCAGTGGCAGGATCAAATACTTTTCGACCGATGAGTGCCGTTAATAGAATTGTTCCCAGCCCGAAAACAACGGAGTGTATTGGACCTGCCCAGGATTTAAATCCAGTAAACTGTGAGGTTAACGTCAAAAGAATGACATGAAATGGTTTCTGGAGATATACGGGATACCCAGGATACGATTCGGGATCAGGTAAATCACATTCAAAACCCAGATGACACCCTAATTCTTTCATCACTACGGGAACACGCCAATTGAGAAATTCAGAACCCATAGCGAAAATACCCTCATCCCAATAACATAATGCTTTAGTGAAGATGCCTGGAATGCGGGAACTGGTTCCCACCAGCATAATAGCTATTAATGATATATAAAAGGTTCGATGCTTCATTGCCATAATCTAAGACATAAAAACTGGTTCGACTGATAACAGTTGCAAACGGACCGTCTATTCTTCTGGTTGTTTTTTTGTGCGGATCGTTTGAAGAGCAAAGTGTTTTGTTAAGGTAATCTCTGCCGTATTCTCAGGATCGATATAGATGCGATATAGATATGACAGCATATCATACTGATTTACCCAGATGAACCAAGGTCCCGGTACAAGATTTTTGACTTCCGTACGCCCAATCACCGTCATTTCTGCTTGGGATGCGAGTTCTTTCCATGGACGTTTCGATGCTGCTTTTACGAATATTTCATCCACAGCTGATACAGTAATTTCCGGAAGACTCCAGATGTCTCTGACAATCTCTGGATCTGCAGGAACGGCAATGACATGATTGGTCATTGATGTTCCGAGAAGATTTATTGGTCCATCGGCTTTGATTCCATAACCCTTGATCATCAAACTTCGGCGTTTAGGATTATTTTTTTGAGCGTTGAATTGCTGCTGAAGCATTCGGTGCATGAAATCTATTTTATCTTTCGCCATGGGATAGATGGAAAATGATGTTTTGGCGATCAACAACGCTTCGGCAAAGCTGTATAATTGATTGGATGTGAAGCCTTCCTTTACGAAGTTGAAATTACTCAAATAATGTTTGACAACCGGATCTTCAATAACTCCAGATTGTATGGTCGAGAGATACTCCAGAGGAGAACCCTGATGATATAATCCTTCCACATCAAACCACACAAAATTATCCTCTTGAGATGTTGCAAAACCAACACACGAAACGATCAGGAACAACGAAAACACACATCCTGTTTTCAGCATCATATTTCTCCTCCCGTCCCAATTCTCAGCTTGGGGGGGCTGGTATTTATACATTTTTCTGAACCTCTTTAAAGCTTAGTCGTTCTTTCCACATATAGAAAACGCCCAGCAATGTCGTAGGGATCCACTGGCCAATAAAATGAACAATCAAGGCGTATGCTGTAGCAACTTCTCGCGTGAAGTTCGTTACGCTTCGGTAAAATGATGCTGTCATCCAGATAATAGCACTTTCAAACGGCCCGAATCCTCCAGTGCTTGGAATGGCAATGATGGCTAGATTAACCATGGCAAGCGTGCTTATCGCAACGTAGTAACTCCCATAAAATTTAAATGCCCAAAGGATAATGACATAGCTGAATGCTTCGATCAGCCATGTGGCTAACGATAGCAAGATGACCAGTATGATCTCCCGGATACCTCTGAGTGAATCCAAACCCTTGTAAAAATTTCCAAAAATTTCCCTCAATCGTTCATGCAAACGGATTGGGACAAGAGGGAGCAGCTTTTCGAAAATCCATACCATCCATGATTTCCGAAGAACAACAACATAACAGGCTAAAATTGCTCCCAGAAAAATATAACTTCCGATGCGAATCGCCTTTTCAACAGTAAAGCTGGTTTCAGGATCTGATACGATTCCAATTTGAGGATTAGACATCGGGAAAAACCACAAACTGACAGCCAGGAACACAAGCATGGTCAATCCATCAAAAATTCTTTCAATCACGACAGTAACCAGCGTTGCGCCTTTGGAAATGCCGTCTTTTTTCCCGATAAAATATGCTCTGTACAGATCACCAACTCGAAAAGGCAAAATATTATTCGCCATATAATTAATGATGTAAATTGGGTACAATTGGGCTGTTTTGTAGGATTTAACCGGTCGCATCAAAACCGCCCAGCGTGTCGTACGGACCCATATTCCGCCTAAATAGACAAGTACAGCCAGCGGCAGCCAGTAATAATTTATTTTGCTAATCTCATCGATGAGGATACCTAGATCAACTTTGTATAGGATGTATCCTAGCAGAGCGATACTGATAAGTATTCCAAGAACATAACGAAGCCACTTCAATGCTCGGTCCTTTCAAAATTCTCCGGTTCAATTCCCTTTAAAAACATTAACCGCTCGACTTCATCGATGCGGCGCTTCACCAGATCACTTGAGTGAACGACTGTGTCCAGCATCAACAGGGCATTTGTGAAATTGTTGTTTCGAATCGCTTCACTCGCAGTGAACAACAGAGCGATATCGTCAAGATACCATTGAATTTCTGTTATTTCATCTGTAAAAACATCTTGTAACTGCAGGTTTCGAATACGTAAAAGAAGACTTGTGAAATGTATTCTTGATGTTGAAAGGTCACCTTGTTTGTACAGATCGACACTTTTTGCATAGTCTTCTCGAATGTCCTCAATAATATCATTTTCGATATCAGGCATAATGTCTTTATAGAAATCAATAGCCGCCCAATAATCCTCCTGTATATCTGATTCATCCGGAAATAACTCATCGTTATTTTTCAGTTGCATCCATTGCTCCAAAGCAGCTTCCTTCTTATCGTCCTCAAAAAATTCACTGATCAACTCCAGATAGGTTTGAACCACTTTATCCCGGGATCTCCTGAGGGCATTCAAACGGGAATCGATTACGACAATTTCCCCCGGCGTGTTAATTTTTCGATGATGGCAATCACACTCAGAAGCAATAAGTTCGTCCAGCGTCATTAATAGGATTATCGAAGAATTATAGGCTGTATATGGCAGCACATCGAGATGGTTTCTAAGGTCAATCATCCTGTCTATTCGCGCCGTAACTTCCGGATTGATATTTCGTGACAAAACAGCAGCACCATTCAGATCACCTTCCTGAAGATATCCTTTCAACAACCGATTTAAAATTGTTTCTGAAGTTTCAGCTATATGTTTAAGAACAATCGGAATCTGTTGCCGACCCCGACACACTTCGGCAGATAATTCTCTCTCACCCCCAAGGTTTGAACCGTGTTTACTGCCAGCAGAAAAATAGTAAAATTCACCATTAAAAACAACCGTCAGAACACTGTGAATGGTAAAGCGACCCGCTGGCAATACCTTCCTAAGCACTCCATCACCTCCGGTTCGCTCTGTGAATACCTCCTTTCCATTGTCACTGTAGACAGTTATCACTGCACCTCCACCATGATGAAGCATTTGTTGTGTTGTTTCTTCATCAAAACCATCCAGATAAGATCGAATTTCCACCGGAACACGAGGTTTAAGATAATCAAATGGCCATAACGGCAGATTCAGCCAGTCACCCGCCAAAACAACAATGGTTGTGCAACAGAAAAAAATTAGGGTTCTAACTAAAAATCGCTTCATGAATTCATCACCGATCTAACATCATTTCCGATAACACCTGCAGAAACAGTTTTTCGAGGTGAAGCCTCGGATCAGGATGATACATTCTGTTATTAATCAAGTGCAACAATCCATCGCTGAGTCGGATGAGAAATGGCTCGGGCTTGAAAGGATATTGAGGTGGATCGGTTGATTTATTTTTGAGTGTAGGATTTTGGATTCGGACGATTTCATTTCGAAGCCACCGGTAAAAATCGCCAAGTATTTCATAGATATCTACCACTTCAGCTTCTTCTGAATGCTTTATCAAACTGTTGCTGGCTCTCACCGACCATGAACCCGCATCCTGAATGTTCAACTGGTGCATCAACTGTGAGAATC
>JAFGJC010000304.1 GCA_016929305.1 candidate division CSSED10-310 bacterium
GAAATCGAAAACAATTCTGAATAGATATCCGTTGGAATTGGCAAAATTTTATTTCAATAAAGCAGTAATCTATATTCAAATGAATCAGTTTGATGATGCCATTAAATTATGCCGAAAAGCAGTGCGGGAAGCGGAAGTTTTGATCGAAAGGTTTCCCCAACAGGATTTGACTGATAAGCTGTCACGGTTCTACAGTAACCTCGCTTCGACCTATTTTAAAATCGGAAGCATGAACGATGCATTACTGTATTATCAGAAAGCAGAAGAGTTGATGGAAGGGAAATCGACTGAATCGACTCGAATATCATTTAAAAACGATCTGGCGATGATTTATACAAACAAAGCTGTTGTTTTAAGATATTTGGAGGACTTTACAGAGGCTTTGCGGTTATATGATAAAGCAATTGCGATCAGAGAATATTTGGTGCATGAGCAGGGCTTCACAGCCTATCAGGATGTTTTAGCGAAATCTTATCTGAACAAGGCTTATTGTCTAAAAGAAATCGGTTATTCTGCGGAAGCATTTTCTTTGTTTGACACTGTATATCAAATCCGCGAACGTCTTCTTTCAGAACATCATCGAATTGATATCATTCCAGAATTGGTTAATGTCTGCCATGCTAAAGTGGAAGCATTGTGCATGGATACGTCGCTGAATCGGATTATTGGCATCATTGAGGCAACGATAGAGACCATTAATAATCATGCAGATGGGTCTAATCGAAAAATATATGAAATATATATTGCTGAACTGATTCTAACGAAAGCAGAAATCCTCAAAAAATCTAATAAAAACGCAGAAGCGAACCGAAATTTGATAAAAGCCACTGATTTGCTGTGTTCAATTGATGAGACCGATGATCCTCAGATAATGAAGAACAGGCTTCTGGATCGCATTGCACAATTAAAAAAACAAATATCGCTTGATTAGAAATAATAACAATAATAGTACAGATAGTCGGGTGGTATTGTCCGCGGCAGTGACGTAGAAAAATCAGGGAGGTGAATGGATGAGAATTTTAGTAATCGGTGGAACACGGTTCATCGGTCCGCAAGTGGTAAAACTTCTATGTCAGGATAACCATGAGGTTGCTGTTTTTCACAGGGGAAAGACACCTGGCGATCTTCCCAAATGCGTCAAACACATTTTGGGAAACAGAGCTCATTTAATGGATTTTCGAGACACATTCACATCATTTAATCCCGATGCCGTGTTGGACATGTTTTTATCCATAAGGCAGGATGCAATGCTGCTTATGAAGGCAATCAAAGGGATAACCCGGCGACTCATTGTTATCAGCAGTCAGGATGTTTATCGCGCATACGGTGTAATGATCGGGTTGGAATCGGCGTCTATTGAACCAGTCCCGCTGAAGGAAACGGCACCTCTACGAACGAAATTATACCCTTATCGGACGAGTATCTTTAAAAATGATGATGATCCAATGAAATGGCTGGACAATTATGACAAAATACCCGTTGAAAGTATTACATCCAGCAATCCGGATATTCCTGCAACAATATTAAGACTGCCCATGGTTTATGGACCGGGAGATTCTCAACACAGAATGTTTGAATATCTTAAGAGGATGGATGATGGTCGGCCATGTATCTTAATCGGTGAAAGTATGGCGGGATGGCGATGGAGCCGTGGTTATGTTGTCAATGTAGCGCATGCTATTGCAAGAGCCATCGTTAATCCTGCTGCTTCAAACCGTATTTATAACGTAGCAGAGAAAAAAACACTCACTATAAAAGAATGGGTGGAGCTTATCGGTGAAACTGCGGGGTGGAACGGCAAGGTGATACCGGTTCCTGATCAGATTCTGCCGGAATCAATGAAAGCGCATATTAACACACGCCAGGATCTCGTTTCAGATACGACACGAATCCGCGAAGAACTTGATTATGATGAACCAATTCCAATCCACGAGGCCGTTCAGAGAACGATAGAATGGGAAAGATTACACCCTCCCAATACATACGAACCTTCTCAGTTTGATTATACACAGGAGGACCAGATCATTAATCAGGTGTCAAAACACAAATCAGCGGATTGAAACCCGGTCAAGATATTCGTTCGAGCAACCGTTCCGGCAGATCCGCCCTTCGTTCACCTCTGATAAGTTTTTCACCTGACACCTTCGCAATGATCGTGCTGTTAAGTTTATCTAAAGCTTTCCCCGCCTCACTTGTTGCAGTAATACCATATTTTTCAGCTAATGTTTTAGCTTGCCTGAAAAAATTACCGGTGGATTTGCCTTTAGCTAATGCCAGATGTTCACGTTCACATAAACTCAAAATTAACAGATTTATATTCTCGAGATCTCTGGAAAAAAGTTCAACAGTTTTTGCCAGTTTATCTGCTTTTCTGTATTCTTTTTTTGTTCGTCTGAGCAGTTGTGCGACATGGAGTTGTGTATATTTTTCATCTAGGACATATCCGATATTCCGATCAATATCCAATGCTTCATCAAGATAACGGAAAGCAGTTTCTAAATCGCCTTTTTCAGCGCTAAAAAAAGCCAGGTTCCGTAGAGCGGTGATTTGTGCATAGGGATCATTTACTTCTTTATGGAGTTGGAGAGCTTGATTTAAAAGTTTCTCGGAATTTTCATACTGTTTTTGATGATAATAAAATAACGCCAGGCTGCGAAGAGTTTTACCTTCATAACCCTTATCACCGATTTCTCTTTGAATTTCCAATGCCTCATTAAAAAGGGATTCAACATCCTTGAGCTTCCCCATTTCAAAAAGCAAACTGGCAATATTTGATAGAGTGACCGATTCTGAACGTCTATCACCAATTTCTTTATGCAGTTTTAAAGATTCCCTGTAGAGTCTGAGTGCAACGTCCAGTTTACCCTTAAAATTGTAAAGTACTGCTATATTAGCCAGACAAGGGCTTACATGAATGCGGTTGCCGACTTTTTTATGAATGCTCACAGCTTGTTCGTAAAGCTGTAATGCTTTATCGATGTGTCCTTGGCGACTGAATACCTTTGCCAGATTCGCGATTGTGATTCCTTCATTGGATCTGTCATTAAGATCTCGATGAAACGTTAACGCTTTTTCAAGAAGCTCTCTGGCTATATCCAGCGATCCTTCCGCAAAACTGATTTGACCAAGACTCCGAAAACAGATGGCAACCCCCTTAATGTCACCCTGTCGTTGATACAATGTTCTCGCCTGCTCACTCAATTCACGCGCTTTTATCAGATCTCCTTGGATTCTTTGAATGTCCGCCAATGTCAGCAAGCTCTGTGCTTCTTCCGATATTTCAGATAGCTGCCGAGCAAATGATATTGTTTCATAAAGCAACTTTTCAGCTTCTTTGTATTTGCCTTGTATTAACAGAATATTACGAGCAATTTTGTTGCGGACTTCTAAAGTTTTTAAATTGTCCTCTTCGACAAGATTTAAAAAGGCGGAATAATACCGTTCAGCATTATTCAGCGAGGCTTGTTTGATGGCATTTTCAGCAGCCTCCAAATAATACATGGCTGATTTTTCCCGGTATCCTGCCTGAGCCCAATGAAAGGCAAGATCTCCCTTTGATTCTTCGACTTTTTCAGGATAAAGCGATTCCAAAGCGTTTACGACCAGTTTGTGCAAATGCCTGCGGGTATCTTGAGGCATTTGTTCATATGCAATTTGTCGAATAATATCATTAACAAATCGGATTCGTCCGGGAGATGTTTCTTCGAAAATCTGGCGTCTGATCAGATCGTCCATTGCGTCCAGAATATCACCCGAGAACGTGATGATATGCCACAAAAGCATAACATCCATTTCTCGACCCACAATAGCGGCAGTTTGCGTAATTTGAAGAGCATCCAACGGTAAGGCTGACAAACGGTGCTGAACAAGTTGCTGGATAGATCGAGGTAACGGTAGCGCTTCAAATTCCTCCAGAGTTGCCTTCTCCCGGCTTTCCTTGCAAATTTGCCAATTACCCTCCTCATCTCGGTAAAGAAGCCCTTCACTCACCGCCGTTCTGAGATACTCTGCAATGAAAAAAGGATTACCTTCAGAATATTGTGTAATGAAAGGAACAAAAATTTCAGGCGGTTCCTTTAAAGCCATCATATCAGCAACCATTACACCCACTTCTTGTTCCGAAAAACGCGTTATATTGATTTGATTCACTTTGGGAGATTTTAGCATCCTTTGAAGATTTTCATTCATTTCCTCTATGCGATAAGCGCCAATAATAAACAACGGCAACTGATTCAACAATCCTGTGTGCAAAACGAAAGAGAGAAATCCAGAGGTTAACTCATCTGCCCAATGAAGATCATCTAAAATTATTAGTAAAGGCCGTACCTTTATCAATTCGGTGAGTGTTTGTGAAAGGTAGGTGAACAATCTAAGCCGGTTGGCATTATGCTCTAACTGAGCAGGTTCTTCATAATCAGCTTGTCCGGGAAGTTCGCTAAATCGAGGTTCATACAGTGC
>JAFGJC010000305.1 GCA_016929305.1 candidate division CSSED10-310 bacterium
ATCCTGAAAGGTTCGCGAAATAAAGGCTGAAGGCGTTCCGTGAATGGCATGTAAAAATACATGCAATCACACCTCCTGCTGCAACAAAAGGTACGATAAATACCGCATAATAGAGAAAGAGCAGAAAAAGCTGGCTGAACTGCAATCCCGACGGTGTCAGCAATTTGAACGTATCCAGGCGCTCATGGGAGGTTATCCAAAAGGCTATAAACGTTGATCCGGCAAAAAATATACTGCCGTAGATCAGCACAACCGGCATGTTTTTTCGAAAGAATTCCGGAAATATCGCGATAATTGTTCCGGAAACCCCAAAACCCAACAGCGCAATAGTGATGACAAGATAGGCGAGATGATGCCAAAGTGCTAATGAGAAGACACGCATTTGAACGATTTCAATGAGTAAAACTGCTGCAGATATGAGAAACAAACCAGCAGATGTCATCATAATGGATCGACCTTTGGAATTAACCGGCATTTGTCCAATCCTTCGTTGAGTTAAACGAAAAAAGACTAGTGGAAGGGATGCTGTTGGTCAATATAATTATTTTTAAAATGATTACTGAATTTAATCCCGATAAAAATAACCAAGATATTGACAGCAGGTTGAGACAATGATCTATTGAAAGATACTTCCGGCATGTAACACTTTGATTTAAATGCCAGAATCTTCACAGGGGGACGCGATCATGCATTATTGGGACAGGATATCCGCCACACAACCAGCTCCTGAAGTCCTGGAAGCCGTCACAGCGATGTTAAGCAAACCGCTGGGAAATGCTCAAAGCCCTCAAAAACTTGGTTCATTGGCTGCCGCGGAACTCGAGACGTCCAGAACGAGAGTTGCTTCGATGATCAATGCCGATCTGCATGAGATTGTTTTTACTTCGAACGGAACGGAAGCCAACAACCTTGCTATCCTGGGTTTGTCGAGCGCTGTTACTGGAAAGCAGGCGAATCCCAGACGGATTATCTACTCGTCTATCGAACACGTTTCCATCAGCAAACCTGTATCGTTTTTATCCAAACAGGGATTTGACGTGGCGGTAATTCCAGTGGATGGCAAGGGCAGAATAGACCGAGCACGATATATGAACGCACTGAGTGAAGAGGTTGCTCTGGTTTCCATTCAGCTCGCCAATCCGGAAATCGGCACCATTCAGACTCTGGACGATCTAGTTGCAGCGGCTCATCAGGTTGGAGCGATATTTCATACAGACGCTGTAGCCGCTGCCGGGTGGATACCTATAGATGTCAAAGCGTTGGATGTGGATGCATTAAGTCTTGCCGCAACATCGTTTCATGGTATTCCCGGCGCGGGAGCCTTGTTTGTCAGAAAAGGTATCCGCTGTCGATCTGTAATGTATGGCGGAATACAGGAACAGGGAAAACGCCCGGGAACGGAGAATATACCGGCCATTGTCGCCATGAGCATTGCTGCCGAACTGGCACAGGTGGAGATGCAGGATCGAATGAACAGAATGAGAAAATTGGCTGGTCTGTTAAAAGACAGGCTCAGTCATATTGAAGCTGTTGAGTTTACAGGTGACTGGGAAAACAGGCTTCCAGGTCATGTGTCACTGGTTGTCGATGGCGTTGAAGGTGAATCGCTTTTGCTGATGCTGGATATGAAGGGTATAAATGCTGCCAGCGGTTCATCATGCACGGCAAAAGATCTTAAAATATCTCCCGTGTTGACGGCATTGGGGTTGGATCAGGCCAGAGCGCAAGGATCACTGGTTTTTTCAGCAGATCGATCGACATCTGTCGAAGACGCATCCGCCGTAATAGAAGCTTTACCTGACATCATCCACCGACTGCGGCAGATGAGTCCGCTGTGGTCAAAGTAAACAGTGTTTCCAGGCTGATACAAGGAAAGGGTCGTTACGATGTATACTGAGAAAGTCATGGAACATTTCATGAATCCAAGAAATGTTGGTGAAATTGAAAATCCGGACGGTGTCGGTCAGATCGGTAATCCCGTCTGCGGCGATATGATGGTGTTCACTATCTCGGTAGATCCCGAAACACAACAAATTACAGACGTAAAGTTTAAAACGTTCGGATGCGGAGCGGCTATTGCCGTTTCAAGCATGGTGAGTGAGATGGCGAAGGGAAAAACATGTGCTGAAGCCTTGAAAATAACAAATGCAATGGTTGCGGAGCAACTTGGCGGTCTTCCACCTCAGAAAATGCACTGCTCAAATCTTGGCGCAGATGCACTTCATGCTGCGATTAACAACTATCTGGAAAAATCAAAAAATCCTTAAAAATCGTAAACCCAGCTGTAGTAATCCGAAGCTGTTTTCAATAACCGTTCATCGATGGAATTATCAGATCCAAATCGATTGTCTGTTTCCGATGGATCATCATAGATGTTGTATCGCTCTATAGTGCCGTACCGGTGAGAAAATATCAGTTTCCATTCTTTATCAATGACAGCAATCTGTTCACCGCCGTCATTGATCCAGATTGGCGGATGGCTTAATAAATCCGGTTCCCCGGCGATATATGGCAGAAGACTGACACCATAAAATTTACCATCCGCATTGTCTAACACCAGATCAAGTAACGTGGGTGTGATATCCGCAAGACCGACGGGTTTCTGAATGCAAACAGGCGCACCTCCCAGAATGGACATAAACAATGGCACATGCACCAGCTCTTCATATGTGTAGTTGGTGTGATGACTGATTCCCTTGTCACCCAGCCCTTCGCCGTGGTCGGAGGTAACGACGATAACGGTTCGGTCAGTCAACCCCTCCGAATCAATTACGGAAAACAGCCTTCCGACCTGAGAATCAATGTAATGAGCGATAGCTGGGTACCTCTGGAAATTGAACCTGTCCCGAATCAATGCCGAATCATTCGTAATCATTTTCATTTCTTCGGGCGTTATCGATGACCATTGGTGGAGATCGAAATAATGAATCCATAGAAAAAACGGCTGATGCGGTTTTTGGGTAAGCAGCGTTTCTGCAAGATCCGTTAAGGAGCTGGATGTCAGCGATCCAACACCCCAGCCCCATAGCGATACGTCTGCTTTATCTTTGAAATCGGCGAAAATGAGTGGATTGTGAAAATCTTTCGTCAAATCAATCCCGATTTTGTAAAGAACATATTGGAACGAGGACTTCTGAAGAATACAGGCTGTGGCATAACCTTCGCGTGCCAAATAGGATGAAAGCAACGCGTCCTGTGCTCCCGGTTTGAGTTGGCCGGTTATCATTACCGGTACTGAACTGGAGGTGGATGAGCCGTGAGCAAACGCCTTATCAAAAATCACACTCCGCCTGCTCATTGCATACAAAGATGGCATATTCGTTGGGGTCACGGCATCATACCTGAGCGCATCGATGGTAATCAGCAGTATGTTCGCATGTCTGCACTGCTGACGTATCGATTGCACAGCAGCGCTTTGAACCCTCTCAAGATCGGATGATGGTGAATTTTCCATGATGCGAACAGGGATATGCGGAACCTCTATCCACCGGAATTCGATGACGGGAAGCATTATCCGTGACAGAAATGATCTGTTTCTTAGCATCCACAAACGGACCGAATTGGATGATCCGATATTGCTTGCTGCCGGTCCGATGCTGGCAATCATAGCTAGCAGCAGAACCGAATATAAAATGGATTTTTTCTTTCGTGGGGACGCATTCGGCGAAGAGGTTGCCGTCACTGCACACACAACGAGCGTCAAACGATAGAATATGTAGAACGCCAATCCCCATAACACGTTATGTATATAACCGTAATACCGGGTGTAAAATTTCATGTCGGCATAGATAATTAGGATTCCCGACAGGAAAAAAACGAAGAAAATGCCGGAAAAAACGAAGGTTGTTTTTCGTTGCAAAGCAGTCTTCGTCAAAAAACTAAAACCGGTAAACCCGAATCCCAGAAATAAACATCCAATCAAGGTTACTATTCCCGGACCGTATGGTGCCCAAACGGTTTTTGATATGCCGGATCCCGAAAAGAGATGCGTGCCGAATAGCCATAACGGATAAACAAGTATAAGAATATACAATGCAGTATAGATGAATTTTTCGCCATCCGGCCGGTGTGATATTGACTGAACTTTTATGATGATGCGGTCGATAATTCCGGCCAATAATCCGAAAAAAGAGCCCAATCCCAGGAACAGAATAAACGATGAGGGGAGTATGGCATAGATATATGGCATGGGAGCTTGCAAATATACGAGCACAAGATCAAGGATGAAAAAACCGAGACCGCAGAGCAACCCTGCGACACTGTGTTTCAGAAAGGAAATGGTCAACTTCGTATCGGCTTTCATGAAAATCTCCCCGGGTGACTCTATCGGAAATACATCTTGATGACTACCCCTCTGACCAAGATTTCATTCATCAGATTGCGATCATGAGTTGTATCCTGTACACTCGTTTTACTGAAAAATCGGAGTAAATGTTGACATGAAGAATGAGATGGATTTGCTCAAATTCGATGAAACAAAGCGTCAATGCTGGCTTAAAGCCAACAGGATGACATTAATAATGGTTGGTATTGTCTGGTTGAGTATGATCGGTTATCAGATGCTTCACAGTGCAACACCTTATTTTCTGATTGTCATGGTCCCAATATTTGCGGTGATTCGATGGCTGTTTTACGAATATTACAAGCGCAGCGCAAAATAACCTCCGTTTATTTTTTTCTATAGCATATGTTATGCTTACCGTCAGGGGTGGGCGTTTCATCTGTCGTTTTTTAAACTGTTTTGGTATGGTGAGCAGGTGTGCAGTTTTCTGGATATTTGGTTCAACAGGAGATTCACATGAATAGCAAAGACATTATCGATCTTGACAGATCGAATCTGAGTTTCGCAGTTGAGGTTTCAACGGAACCCGGCGGCGAAAACATTTTCAGATGTTTTGCCTGCGGAACCTGTACCGCTGGATGCCCCATTGCTCGAACGGATTCCAGGTTCCAACCAAGCGCGATCATACGGATGGTGATTCTTGGATTGCGGGAGCAGGTGTTATGGCATGATGCCATCTGGTTATGCGCAGGTTGCTATACCTGTCAGGAACGGTGTCCACAGGGAGTGAATATCGCGGATTTGATGATGGCGCTCCGCAATATCGCGACCCGGGAAGGTTATGCACCGGAGCCATACCATGTTCAACTCAATCTCCTTCTTGAAAAAGGCTGCCTATATGAGATCGATGATTTCGATAATAAAAAGCGAGTGAAAGCTGACCTTCCGGAAATACATATCGATGCCAGGGAGTTACGGATACTGCAAGAAAAGCTATTGGAGGAATTGGATTGAAACGGGCTCTGTTCTTAGGATGCACGGTACCGGTCCGGGCTAGAAATTATGAAATGGCGGCACGCCAGACCGCAGCCCTGCTCGGGATTGAATTTATCGATATTCCGGGATTTACGTGTTGCGGATTTCCTGTAAAAAGCAATGCGTACACGTTTAGCCAGATGATGTCTCTGCGTAACCTGGCTTTGGCAGAAGAGAAAGATCTGGAGATTGTTGTACTGTGCAGCGCGTGCACATCCATGCTGGCTGAAGCAAACCATAAATTTCGGAAATCAGCTCAATATCGGGATCATGTCAACGCATTACTCCGTAAGATAAACCGGTCATACTCCGGTACCGTTCGCATTAAACATTTTTCAAGAATGCTTCTGGAAGACGTTGGCATCGATACGCTGCGCAAACACATAACGTTTGATCTGGGTAACATATCGTTGATGCCACACTACGGCTGCCACTATCTGAAACCGTCTGAAATCCATGGTGAATTTGATTCACCCGAAGATCCCAAAACACTCGATATGCTGATTGAGGTAACGGGAGCAAAGACTGTGGATATGATGGGCAGGAAACATTGCTGTGGCGGCGCTTTACTGGCATCTGACAACCGTCTGACATACCGCCTGGCTGCGGAAAAGCTGCATATGGCATCCACAAGCAATGCGGATGCACTCTGTCTGGTATGTCCGTTCTGCGGTGTTGTCTATGACGATAATCAAAAGTTAATTGAAAACGAACTTGAGCAAATCTATCAAATACCTGTGCTATACTATCCTCAGATTCTGGGCTTGGCGTTTGGTTTGGATCCCAAACATCTCGGATTTAAATTAAATAAAGTAAAAACAAAAACATTCCTCTCAAAACTGTATGGAGATATGGCGGATGAATGAACCGGTCACATGCGTTATCGGCGGCGGTCCTGCAGGATTGACATCCGCTTTGACGCTGAGCAATCAGGGATCGAAAGTGGTTTTAGTTGAACGAACCGGCCGGCTCGGCGGAAAACCAGCCACGTTCTGTTGCAAAGCGGATGATGTATGCCGCTGGTGTGGCGTTTGTCACGTCAACCGAATGATCGATACCGTCACGAAGAATTTACATATTGAACTCTGCTTGGATTCTGAAGTTGCACAATTACAGTCGAACGATCACGGGTTTAATATTCAAATTCGCAGCAGAGATGGAGTGAACCGGGAAGTAGCGTGCGATTATCTGGTTTGGGCCGGCGGCTATCAATTGTTTGATGCATCACTAAAACCGGCCTATGGCTATGGACGGTATCCAAATGTAGTTACAAGTATCGAACTGGATCAGATGCTACTGGAAAAAGACCTTCCGATTCGCCATTCAGATAACCGTTCTCCCCGATCCTTTGCGTTTATTCAATGTACCGGCAGCAGAGATATTCGTTTGGGTGCCGATTACTGTTCGCAGGTGTGCTGCGCCTCTTCCGTACGCCTGGCGAATCTTCTGAAATACCGGTGCCGGGAATGCGATGTTTCCATTTTCAGAATGGATGTCCAATCGCCGAACCGCCCGTTCGATCTGCTGCTGTCGGAACTGGATATTTCCATAAAATTTATCGATGCGCTTCCTGGCGAAGTATTGCCGCTTTCGAATGGAAATCTGCTGTTGAACTATCCCAATGCTTCAACGAGCACAACCGAATCGCTGGAAGTGGAAATGGTCGTTCTTGCCATCGGTATCCGCCCTCAAATAATACCGCAGATCATTCTGGAAACGCTGAATTTAAAAACAACCGGTTCTGGGTTCTTGAATTCTGTTTCGGATTCCAGCCGGGTTGCCGTCGCCGGAACAGCGACCGGCCCGATGTCGATCGCCAATACGATGATACATGCACGCTCAGCGGTTAATCTGATGTGGGCCAGAACGCATGGGGTGCGATTGTGAAACACAAAAAACTGCTTGTCGTCGGAGGTGGATTGAGCGGTCTGACGGTCGCCCGGATTGCGATGGCTCACCAGTTGAAGACCGTTATTATCGAAAAATCAAGTCGGCTGGGCGGAGCGCTATTTCACAATTCGCCTTATGAAAAAGAATTGCACGAATCAATTCAGATAATCATGTCATCCGGAACCACCGTGCACATGGAATCCAGACCGCTTCATGTGCGGGGATGTTATCCCGAATTTAATGTCGAGTATGAGCAAAACGGCAAATCCTGCAGCGATGTTTTTTCGGATATCGTTTTTGCCGCCGGAGTCGACCTGACCGTTCCTGACTGGCTGAACTCCATGGGTCGGATGAAAAATGCTTTTATGATTTTTGAACCGAATCTTCCGGTAAAACTGATTCAGTCTGTGCCTGCCGGATCACGGCTGTGTTTTGTGACTGGATACTCTCACAACTCGTCACCGTTTGCATTCAGACTGGCGATGGAAATGGCATGTGAATTGGCTGAAAATAAATGCCGGATCTTTATGATCCAAAATACTATCCGTTTCAGTGACCCGCTGGTGACGGAGCTGTATCGCAGGTGCCGCGAATCAGGGATTGTTTTTATTAAAAGCGATTTGCCCCCTGATATCAACTTCAGCAACGATGAGATGCTTTTCAGAGTTGCCGATAGATCGCTGGGTAGCGCGGGATCTGAAGCGAAGCTGCAAAGCACGATCCACGGACTTGTTTTTGAACCCGGATACATACCGCGTATTTTTCCGGAACTTTTCTGGAGTCCTCACCGCTTGAGGCACGGAGCGGGTGATTTCCCGGGATTTGCTAACAATAGATTTTTACCGATGTTTTCCAATCGCAAAGGGATTTATTTCGCCGGTTCTATCACCGGAATCCGCGATCCCATGACATATCCGGATGAGGCGATGATGATTCTCGATGCGGTATTAACCGATGAAACCGTCAAAAACGTGCCGGTGGTAGATGAAGATAAATGTGCGGTGTGTCTGACGTGCGCCAGAGTGTGCCCTCACGGTGCGGTGACCATCGATACCGTGTCAAATATCAATAAGGAAGCCTGTGACGGCTGCGGTATCTGTATCGCGGAATGTCCGGCCTCAGCTATTCAATGGAAATCGGAAGAAAACGATTTCCGGCAGGAAGTTAGAAATAAGATGAAAGTCTATTGCTGCGAGGGATCGACTCGGTTGCTGGTCGATCGGTTTATAGCTGACGCGAAAACGCCGGAACTTCCGTTTGATCTCCAGGTACTGCCGTGCAGTGGTAATATCCAGATCGTCGAATTGCTGACCGATGTGAACAAGGGTTATAAACGGATTCTGGTTTGCACGTGCCATGATGAAAACTGCCTGCATCTGATGGGAAATCAACATGCTGGAAAGCGTGTTCGCTACGTCAATCAAATGATCAGTTCATTGGGAATCACTGATGTTTCGATACAGGTTAAACCTTTTGCCGCCCACATGCTGCATGCTTTTAAGCAGTACCTTCGGGAGAACCAAATCCCCGATGACGAATAGAACCCCAAACCTGTCCATGAATGTGATATTCATAATATGAAGCTGAAACCTTTGGAATTTATGATTCATGATCGTTGCAACATTAAAACCCATCGATGAGATTTTAGAAAAAGCATCCTCCTACCGGCGAATTCTGGTGCTTGGGTGCGGCACATGCGCCACGATCAGCGATTGGGGAGGGATGAAAGCTGTCCGCCAGATTTCGGAAATGCTCCGTATGGCAAGATCCGACAGGATGCAAACGCATGATTTAAAAGAATTTGTGGTACAGCGGCAATGCGAACCGGCATTTCTCGATCCGCTGCTTAATGAAATTCGATCGATCGATGCAATACTGTCTCTGGCTTGTGGAGTTGGCGTGCAGATCCTTTCTGAGCGATTTCCTGACATAACTGTGTTGCCTGCGGCTGATACGCATTTCATCGGTACAATTTCGAACAGTAATGTTTACCGTGAATACTGCAGAGGTTGCGGTGATTGCGATATTTTACAAACGGGAGGTGTTTGTCTTGTTGCTCGGTGCCCCAAAGCAAGCTTGAACGGCCCCTGCGGCGGCGAAGATGAGTTTGGGATGTGTGAAGTTGATCCGAAGGAGCGGTGTGTGTGGATCCAGATCGCCGAGAGGTTGACAGTTTCCCGTCGCGAGGGTTTTCTGGATAAAATTGTAACGCCGAAGGACTGGTCAAGGAGTCGTTCCGGCCGAACGATGCGTATACCTGATGATGGAATTACTGATGAATCCGAATCATGATTTGCTAACCCACATAAACCGAGCGGAAAGAACCGATATTTGGGAGTTTCGGACAACCGTTACAGGAGATCCCAGAGAAAGAATCGAGCAGATCAAACATGTCACGGGAACCTGGCTGGCGGTAAAAGACAATCCACAGGCGTCACCAACGCTGTGCGCACTTGCGGTATCTGCTCTGCTGAAAAATTCAGGATACAATCCGATACTCACCGTGAATTGCAGAGATTGTAATCGTATTGCATTGCAGAGCCGGTTGTTGGGAGCGATGTCGCTGGGTATCACAGCCATTCTCATCGAATCAGGCATTCATCCTGCTTCGGGTGACGATCCACACGCAAAATCCGTCTATGATATCGATACCGTTCAACTGGCAGGAATTGCGGTCGGTATGTCCCGGCGGCACCAGCTTCTTTGCGGTAATACAATCGACAGGGCAACGACGCTGCGTGTCGGTGTGCGGTTATCACCTTTTAAAGGCAATATGCAGCTTCAGGAGAGCATGTTGAGGAAATACCGGGATACACCGGCAGATTTTTTTGTTTTGGAGACCAATGACGATATGGCACGTTTCAAAAAATGGTACGATTCCGTTTACTGTAAACTGTGCCTGTCACAGATTCCCATATTTATTTGCAATTCTGCTGGAGTGAAACCGGAGGATAATGCAATCGCATCTCAAAAAGGCGTTGCCGGATGGTATTACCGGTAAACGAGTGGCAGCCTTTAGCAGCATCCGCTGGACATGCACGTCACCGGCAGGTAAACTGTCGCCTTATTATGCTGAGGGAGGTTAGGGAGGTTGTTGATGAGAGTTGAAGTACCCTATGGGCAGACACATATAACGGTTGATCTGGATCCGGATCGAATCGCCGGGATCATCTATCCCAATGAGGTTGCAACGCATGATGAATCTGATGTTCTGACGCAAGCCCTTGAGAATCCTCTGGGAAAACCCTCATTTTCGGAATATATGCAAGAACCCGGAAAAACGATTGTTATCGTTAATGATGGCACGCGTCCTACGCCTACATCCAAAGTCATATCTCACCTTGCTGACTATCTTGTAAAAGGGGATTCCGAATTTATTATTGCCACAGGCGTCCACCGGGCACCCACGGAAGACGAGTATCAGCTGATTTTTGGTGAACACTATTCAACACTCGCCGCTGAAAACCGTATTATCGTTCACGATGCCAACAACGACGATGACATGACATTTATCGGAACATCCAAAAACGGGACGGAGATGTGGGTGAACAAAAGGGTCTTGGAAGCCTCCAAGATTATCATTATCGGGTCGGTTGAACCTCATTATTTTGCCGGGTATACAGGCGGCAGAAAATCGTTTCTGCCCGGACTAGCCTCGTATAAAACGATTTCAATGAATCATAAATACGCTTTGGATCCACGCGCCCGGTCATTGCAATTACGCGGAAATCCGGTTCATGAAGATATGATCGATGCCATCAGAGTTCTGGAAAATACCTCCATATTTTCAATACAGATCGTTCTTGACAGAAATCGAAGGATATATGCCGCTTCCGCCGGTGATATTTTCGCATCGATGGAAGCCGCTATTGCTTCAGCAAACGAGGTTTATGCTGTAAATATCAATCGTAAGGAAGATATTGTCGTATCTGTTGCGCCCTTTCCGATGGACGTGGATCTCTATCAATCCCAGAAAGCGCTGGACAACGGCAAACTGGCGCTGAACGACGGCGGAATTCTGATCATCGTTTCCAAATGTCGAAGTGGCATAGGACCGGATACATTTTATCAATTGATGTCGAGTTGCGAATCGCCGGAAGAGGTCCTTTCCAAAATCGAACAGGGATATATTCTGGGTTATCACAAAGCGGCCAAGATGGTGGAGGTCGGGCTGTGGGCGGAGATATGGGCTGTGACGGGTCTGGATCCTCAGATCATGAGAAAAATCTTTATTCAACCCTACCCATCGCTGCAAAATGCTCTGGATAAAGCGTTCCAGATAAAAGGGCCAGCATCTAAGGTTCTGTTTCTGATGGAAGGCAGTGTCACGGTACCGCTCCTTCAGCAAACTGATTGATAGGTGGAGGTTGAATTTTACGGAATTTTCAGGAGGAAAGCGGATATGGCTAAAATCAAGGGATATACCATGCCGGATGATCTTTATTATCACCAGAATCACACGTGGGTGCGTCTGGAAAATGACGGGACTGCAACTGTCGGAATGACTGAGTTTTATAGCCGAATGGCTGGGGATACCACCTATGTCGATTTGCCTGAAGAAGACGATGACATCGAACAGGGTGATACCGCAGGGAAAATTCAATCCAGCAAATGGGTTGGAAAACTGGTCGCTCCCATTTCGGGAACGATTGTCGAAATTAATGAAAACCTGGAAGATGATTTTATGCTGCTGAATACCGATCCGTACGGCGATGGCTGGATCATGAGAATCGAACCGTCAAATCTGGATGAGGATCTCGCCAATCTTTTTCACGAAAGAGACGATGTGGAAAAATTCCTGGAAAGGGAAATTGTCACGGCAGAAGGCGGTGGTGATGCCGAATAATCTCGTTTCCGGGAGCTGAATATGGAAATTATACAGAAAAGAGCGGATCAAGATGTGATCAACACGATTGCGTCAATCGTTGGACAGGACAGGGTTCGAACATCAAAAGCGGATCTGTATGTGTATGGATTTGATGCCGGTATGCACAGAAATTGCCCGGATGCCGTCGTCAGACCCTCCAGCCCGGAGGAAATCGCACAGATCGTCCGGTTGGCAAACAGGAAAAATTTTGCGGTCATCCCGCGTGGTGCTGGAACGGCGTTATGCGGACATGTAACTCCAATTGCCGGCGGTGTCGTTCTGGATATGCAAGGACTCAACAATATTCTGGAGATCTCGTCAGGGGATCTCCTATGTATCGTGCAACCAGGTGTTGTCTGTGATCACCTCAACGCTGCTTTAAAACCCTATCGGTTTTTTATTCCAGGACCTGCCAGCAGCGAGGCGGCGACACTAGGCGGTATGGTGGCGACGAATGCATCGGGAGCCAAGGCATTGAAATACGGTGCTACCCGGGATTATGTGATCGGAATGCAGGTGGTGATGCCAACGGGCGAAATCGTCAGATTCGGGACGAAAACACTAAAAAATTCCAGCGGATATCAAATGGAAAAGCTGATGATCGGTATGGAGGGAACGCTGGGCATAATTACTGAAATTACGCTCAAGCTGGCACCGCTCCCGGAAAAAACTGCCGCATGCACCGCATCCTTTCAAAAACTGCTGCAGGCCGGGCAAACTGTTGCCGATATCATTGCTAAACCAATTTTTCCGGCGCAGCTGGAACTGATGAGTGAGATGTGTATACGTGCTGTCAATAAAGCAACGGGTTTGAATCTTCCCGAAGCGGACGGAATGTTGTTGATCGCCTGTGACGGACACCCGGAGGCGGTGAATGACGAAATTCGGAGTATCCGTCAACTATGCGATAAAAACGGGGCGTTTCATATGCAATATACGGAAGATCCAACACAAATCGAAGCGCTGTGGCGCGGCAGAAAACAGATGATTCCATCCCTATCGGCTCTCAAACCAGAATTTTCAACGGTGATGCTCGCAGACGATATGGCAGTGCCGATTTCAAAAGTTCCGGAAGCCGTCACCGGATTTATCGAGATTCAAAACCGATATGATATCTATATACCACCCTACGGTCATGCCGGTGACGGCAACCTGCACACAAAAGTGCTTTTGGATCCGGAAAATCCGGATCATTGGCGGCAGGCGGAAAAAGCCGTTCAGGAAATTTACGATCTTGTCCTGAAACTGGGTGGTACCGTTACCGGTGAGCATGGTGTTGCCATCAGCAAAGCGTCATACTTCAAACAGGAACGAGCTGATGCGATACCTTTTATGAGAGCGATAAAAAGGACTCTGGATCCAAACAATATTCTGAATCCTTACAAAATATTCGACTGGGAAGACAGTTTTTTGACTCATTTACGCTATCCGGTGGAGTTGTGAGATGCAGGATAAGTACATCGATCTGGAAACCTTAAAACAGGAAATGCTGACATGTACCATGTGCGGATTCTGCAAACAGGTATGTCCTGTTTTTCTTGATGTGGGCTGGGATACCGGCTCCCCGAGAGGTAGGATGACCATGGCATATGGATTGATAACCGGCGAGTTTGAACCGGATGAAACGTTTCGGGAGCGGATATTTCAATGCACGCAATGCACGGACTGCTACCGGCGATGCCCGAGCAGTGCCAAATGCCCGGATGTTGTTCTTGCAGCCAGACGTGAACTCGTTAGAAGGGGTTTTATCAATCCGGCACAAACTAAACTTGTAGAAAATGTATGCAATACCGGTAATATCTTTGCTGATCTTGACGTGGAATTTCCAGAACAGAATGGCGAAATCCCCCTGTTTATCGGATGTCAGCATCTGTCCCGTCCAAACAATACGAAAAAAACCATTAAACTTTTACAGGCGCTGAAGATATATCCTAAAATTATCAGAGAAGTATGCTGCGGTTTTCCACTGGCGATTATGGGATTTGAAAAAGAACATCAGGAACAAAAATCGCGCCTTGAATCGATATTTCCCATGAACGGTGATCCGATGATTACATTCTGTCCGAGTTGTCTGATGCACCTCAAAAAGGAATACGGTCAACCAGTACAACATGTTTTGCAGATCATTAACAACAAGCTGGATGATGCACCGCTTGATATGATCGGGAAAACCGTTACATATCATGATCCGTGTGATTTGTCCCGGGGTGCGGGTGTCATTGATGAACCGCGGGAAATACTCCGAAAAATCGGGTGCGATCTTCGGGAAATGACTCATGTGAAAAAGGAATCGCGGTGTTGCGGCGGCGGTGGCGGAATTCTGACCTGGGATGAATCTTTGTCGGACCGGATGGGCATGGCTCGCATCGCTGAAGCTGTGAACACCGGCGCGGAAATGATTGTCACATCTTGTCCCACCTGCGAACAAACTCTCAAAAAAAGCGCTCGCAATTATGCTGAAAAGAACAGCACCAAACCACTACCCGTCCGGCATATCCTGGATCTCGTTATAAAAGCCATTAAATAATTCCATACTGAGTTTATGATCGCGCGTATCCATCTTAAAAAATCTCTGGATGATCTTTATGACATGTTTAACCGGCGTGATTATGTGCATCCGGATCCCGTCGAATTTTTGTATCGTTATGAAGATGTCCGGGACAGGGAACTGGCGGGTCTTTTTGCGGCATGTCTGGCATTTGGGAGGGTAGTTCAGATCAACAAAAGTGTTGAAAGAATTCTGGATATTGTTGAATCTCCCCGGCATTTTGTCGAACAGCAGCCGTTTTCTGCAAAGGTGAATCCATTTGCCGGATTCAAACACCGCTTTGTCACCGGTAAAAATATTCAGGCTTTATGGCTGGCGATAAAAAAGATCACCGACCGCTTTGGCAGTTTGGAATTTCTTTGGAGATCACTATCCAAAAACGGCGAACTGCCTGTTGAGACGGTTTTGGGCGATTTTTGCCATGACATTCGTCAGGCGGCTTATCCTCTGGATTGCGGATTTCTTGTACCCAATCCGGCAGGAAACAGCGCATTCAAGCGGATCAATCTGTTCCTTAAGTGGATGTCGCGACACGACGCTGTTGATCCAGGGGGTTGGAATATTCTTTCGCCATCACAGCTTATTGTCCCTCTGGATACGCACGTGCATCGGTTTGCAATGCGATTGGGAATGACCTGTCGTCGAGCGGCGGATTTGACATCAGCTTTGGAGATCACCGACTATCTGTCAGAATTGAACCCGTCCGATCCCGTAAAATACGATTTCATCATTACAAGAGCAGGCATGAACCGCCAGGTTGCCGCAGTGTTCCAAACGCGGATTTTTAATTCGTCATACTGCTGATCCTTGCTTGAATCAAGGAAACAGATGAGCATATACTTGAATCGATGAGTCGGCGACTGCGAATAAATCCGGATCCGTGTACCGGTTGTCTGAACTGCATGGCAGCCTGCATGCAACATCTATCCGGATGTGCAGATTCTCAAACTACGGGTATTCGAGTAATTCTGAATCCATTTACCGGCATCCAGCTTTTTTATCATTGTCGTCAATGCGTGGATGCCGCGTGTGCTGCCGGTTGTCCCGTTTCGGCGATACGACGGGATTCGGCGGCTGATCCCTGGCGGATCGACAGTTCCGTTTGCATCCAGTGTGGACGTTGCGTAAAGAACTGCCCGTATCAAGCCGTTCAATGGTCAACGATCTATGGTCCGGTAAAATGTGATCTATGCGATGGAGATCCCGAATGCGTCAAAGCCTGCCATTTCGGTGTGCTGCATTTTGAAACGCCGGATGCGATCATTCCAATGGGTATACCGGAATACGATCTGGATCAGAATCTGGGAAAAACATGATGAATGGTTACGGCGGATATACCGGCAGGATTCTAAGAATTGATTTAACTCGCGGATCCATAGACATGGAGGAGACATGGCAATATCTGCCGCACGGGATTGGCGGGCGGGGGATTGCCGCTGAAATCGCCTGGAAGGAGATTCCCCGGAACACATCTGCCTTTGATACAGACGCACCATTGATATTTATGACAGGACCTCTGACCGGCACAATGGCTCCCTTCTCAGGCCGCACAACTGTCTGCGGTCTGGCTCCCCAGGGATATCCCTGTGAATGGTACACGCGGTCCTCTTTTGGCGGTCATTTTGGACCAGAACTCAAATATGCAGGTTATGATGGTATGGTCATTACCGGCCGGTCACCCGAACCTGCCTACATTAAAATCCATAACGGACAGGTGAGTCTGGAGGATGCTCGACCGTTATGGGGATTGGGAATTCTCGATACTCAGAAAAAGATTCTCGGTGAATTGTCAGAACGATGGCGTGTTTTTGCGATCGGGCCGGCTGGTGAAAACCGTGTGAGAATTGCAGTGGCAGCGACGGAAACGGAATCGGCATCAGGTCAGGGCGGGTTTGGTGCAGTTATGGGGGATAAACGTCTCAAGGCAATTGCAGTATGCGGGGACGGCACTCTCAGTATTGCCGATCCCAATCGATTTCAACGCATATGCAGATTGGTTCGTGATGAAGCGCACGGCAGCCACGGCTGGCCGCATACCCCTCGCCTGGATCCCGCTTTAGTAAAAGCATATGGGCAGCGGTTTCAAGCCTGTACTCAGGGGTGCGCTGTGCGATGCTATGACGCACGATACTACAAGCACGTTCCCAGCAAACTTTGCCCGGGTAAATATCTGGCAGGACAGATCGATTGCATTGCCGGTCTGTTTCCTGGAGCAGGCGGGACTTTTTATGACTGGAACCTCGGCTTCGAGGCCGGGTTTGAGCTGTCACAACTGGCTAATAATGAAGGTGTCAATCATTGGGAACTTCTCGTCGGTATCATTCCATGGCTCAGATATCTCAAAACAGATGATCCTTCGACTCGCTTTAACCGGACGAAAATCGATCCGGACGATATGGGTTTCTGGGTGGAAGTGATCACGGCAATCAGTCGACGGAAAGGTGAATGGGGCGATGCGCTTGCAGAGGGGACGGTAAGGGCATCTCAATCACTGAGGGTTGGACAGGACAGGATGCGACTTCTCTTTCCGGCCTGGGGTTATGCTGGACACTGGGACGGGCACGGCGATCATATTAATAAGATTTTCTTTCCATACTGGCTGGTCTCCGCTCTGCAATGGGCTGTTGATACCCGCGACCCCATTTCCAGCGGGCATGGATATGTGCAAAACATCATGGGCTGGTGCCGCGAGCATTCACCGGTGCATGGACTGGATTGGGATGTGATGATTAAAATTGGTGAAAAAGTCTATGGGACAGCGGATGCCATTCATCCTTTGAGTGATTATAATGGGAAAGCTTTCCCTGCATATTGGCACGGACAGCGGTCTGTTCTAAAAGACAGCCTTCCTGTGGACGATCAGATTTTTCCACGGATTTTTTCCAGGAAAACTGAAGATCATTTTGCAAATGCAGAAGGTATCCCCGGTCCGAACTTCGAATTTGAGATGTTCACTTCAGCAACCGGAATATCCTGGAACGATGAGCTTTTCATGCATTATGCCGAACGCGTTGTTCAAATGGAAAGACAGCTGTTGATCCGCAATTTCGACCGATCCAGACAAGACGACGAAACCGTTATTCCCTATTTCGCTAAACCTGAAAATCGAATCAATCCATTCATCGGAACTCATGTTTCGATGGATCCGGATAAATTTCGAAAGTTATTGACGGAATACTATCAACTCCGGGGATGGGACCCTCAAAATGGCAGACTTCTGAGGGAAACGATTGAAAAATTCGATATTCCTGCGCTTCCCGATTCAACCCAATCTGCATTAGAATCGCAGGAGATGGGATGATGGAAATATTTATTCCCGGAAGGTTGTGTCTGTTCGGTGAACATTCCGACTGGGCGGGTGGATATCGGGAATCTGATCCATCCATTTTGCCGGGATACTGTCTGATAACTGGCACGGACCAGGGAATTCGTGCGGACGTTTCAGAAAATGACGGGTGGTTCGAGGTGATGTCAGTGCTGCCGGGAGGCAGCAGAATCGGACCGAAACGTATTCCGTTTGCACCGGAGCAGCTCCTGAAGATGGCCCGTTCCACCGATTTTTTCCGCTATGCAGCAGGTGTTGCATATGAGATTTCGACGCGGTTCAATCTTTCAGGTATTCGCATCAACGTTACATCCATGAATCTACCCCTGAAAAAAGGGCTGTCCTCCTCCGCTGCCATTTGTGTGCTTACTGCACGGGCTTTCAATATCATCTATGATCTTCATCTGACTGTTGAGCAAGAAATGGAGTTCGCATATCTGGGTGAATTGACAGCCGGATCGCAATGCGGACGGATGGATCAGATGTGCGCCTACGGAAAGATACCGATATTTCTGACTTTCGACGGAAACCGGACCGCTATGGAACGTCTTTCGGCATCGCGAACGTTTTATTTTCTGGTGGTTGATCTCAAAAGTACGAAAAATACTCAGGCAATCCTGACTTCTCTGAACGCAGCCTTCAATCATTCGGAACCAGCCATTCGCGATAGTGTTCGCAGTGGATTGGGAAAAGAAAACAAAAGGATTCTTTTTCATGCCAGAGAAGCTATCATTTCAGGAGATGGCGAAACGCTCGGTGCATTGATGACAGAGGCGCAAACCATTTTCGATCGCTATCTTCTTCCCGCATGCCCCAGGGAGTTATCGGCACCCAGATTACGTTCTGTCCTCAACCACCCTCACGCCAAAAAACTTGCCTTCGGAGGAAAAGGAGTCGGTTCGCAGGGAGATGGATGTGCTCAGTTTGTCATGCCTGACCCTGACGCTCGGGATAGTTTGTCAAAAGTTCTTGAAAAAGAACTGTCGGTTACCTGTCTACCATTGACTCTTCCAGCGAGCCAGTAGGTTTCGGAAATTCCACAAGTAACGATTTCCAAAACATTCATCCTTGTTCGAAAGGATAAAACACTGGAATTTTTCCAATATTCCAGGATTCTAATTGCGGAGCGTAGCGGAGCTAAGTTCAACATGTCATGTTAAATCGAAATTTCTACACATCGATGAAAATGAAAACCCCTCCCGATGGCGGGGAGGGGTTTGAAATCAGTTCAGAGCAGGATTAGTTCTTGCGGCGCAATGCGCCCAGACCCATCAGACCGGAGAGAGCGACCAGCAGAATACCGAGGCCCACAGGACCCGTGGCTGGAATCGGTCCGGGTGTGCTGGTGGGCA
>JAFGJC010000306.1 GCA_016929305.1 candidate division CSSED10-310 bacterium
CGATTCTTGAAAATGAGATTTATAAGGCGAAAAAATGTTATCAAACCACCGGCACTGTTTTTACTTTATTCACTCTTCAACTCGAGTCCTTTAATCAGGATGAGTTAGAAGGGAGAATTACCCGACTATTAAAATCCTCTTTTAAAGATCTTCGTTTTTTTCTGAAGGATGGCTGTTCAAAATACTATCTCATCTGTCAGTGTCAACTGACTCCCGCTGTGCTACAGCAATACAAAAGAAATTTGAAACAGATTTTATTGGAAAGTCAGAATGCGAAGTGGAGGGATTTCTCTTACAAACTCTTGGAATATCCATCGGATAGTCTTACACCTGAATCAATGTTCGAAAAAATTGATGAGGGACTCCTCCATGAAATCAAATCGAATCATGCCAGCGAAATACTCATAGTGGATGATGAAAGCTCAATTCAGGATACGCTCAACCGCATACTTCGGCAGGCCGGGTACCGTCACGTTTATACAGCATCTAACGGTATGCAGGCGCTGACACGGATCGAGAAACGTGTTCCGGATTTGATCATCCTGGATATGCGGATGCCTGAGATGAGCGGGTACGAACTGCTTGGACGTTTAAAGGAAAATCCTGTTTATCGCGCAATCCCAGTAATTTTAATGAGCGGATTTCCAATCAAGGAAGATTTACTGACAGGCACCGAATACGCTCCGGACATAATTAAATTAAACAAACCCATCATGCGGGATGATCTGCTAAATAATGTGTATTATCTGCTCTGAGTGATTCTGAATAGCTGCGCTCCGGTTTGCGCAAAAGGGTTCACTTCATACCCTATCCGTTATGAATAAAATTTCATTTGAGTTCAATCTGTTTTATAGATATATTGGATCTGAATTTTTTATCATCTAGTGCAGGATATCCCAAACGCATGAACAATTCTGTTAAACCATTAAACCTATTGCTTATCGAAGATAACGAAAACGATATTGCTTTGGTTCAGCGGCTTCTTCAAACCTCAAAATTAGAAATAAAGATGGATTCGTGTACAAAGCTCAAGGACGGCATCACTCAAATCCTGAGTACCCCATATGATCTGCTGCTGCTCGATTTATCTCTGCCCGACGGCCATGGTCTGGATGGTCTGGTTCAATTGAAATCCAGGGGCGTTCACATCCCGATTGTGATTCTGACATCCACCAATGACCGCGTCGTCGCGAGCATTGCCATCCGCCAAGGCGCTCAGGATTACATTGTTAAAGAGAATATAACTGCAGCCAGTTTGCTCCGCTCCATCCATTACGCCATTGAACGAAAGGCTGTCGAAAACGCGCTCGAAACAGAAAGATCCAATTTTCACAGTATTGTTGAGATGGTGAATGAAGGGATTATAATTGTGAATTTAGAGGGACAGGTTAAATTTATGAATCGCGCTGCGGAGCAATTCCTTAAAACAGACCGGAATCAGCTTGTAGATCGGATTTTCCCGTTCATTTTGGAGAAAAATATAGATTCTGAAATCCCCATCCGGCGTATGGACGGAGATTCAGGCAAAGGACTGTGTCACACTCTGTACACCGACTGGCAGGGGAAAGACGCAAAGCTTGTCATGATTCACGACATCACGGACGAACGGGCTGCAGAACAAATGAAAGATACTTTCCTTCAAAATGTATCACATGAGCTGCGCACACCTCTCACCGCAATTAAAGAATCGATCGCCCAGGTTATTGAAGGATTGCACGGTAAAATCAATATCAGGCAAATCCAAACCCTTTCTCTATGCCTGAAGAACGTTGATTATCTGAAGCGTACCGTGGATAATCTGCTGGATATTTCCAAATTGGAGTCAGGACGGATTGATCTGAAAAAGGCACCTTTCGATTTTGCCGAGTTATTGGGCTCTGTTGTACAGTCTTTAAAAAATACGGCGGATTCGAAAAATATTAAATTGGATGTGTCGCTGCCGCCGACTCCTTTCATTATTACGGCAGACAGGGATAAGATCACTCATGTGCTTATGAACCTTATTGGGAATGCGTTAAAGTTTACGCATGAGGGCAGCGTTCATATACGAGTCGTAAAAAATGATGCCGACCTTGAGTTCTGCATTTCGGATACTGGAATTGGAATATCAAAACAGGAATTACCCAAAATTTTCGAGAAATTCGTTCAATTTGGGAAACTCGCATCTGTTCATGAAAAGGGCACAGGCCTGGGACTCTCGATTACAAAAGCGCTGATTGAGCTGCACGGAGGAAAAATTTGGGCGGAAAGCATTATTGAGAGAGGCAGTCAATTCTTTTTCACGCTTCCGCTCTCAGAATAATTGCTTATTGAATGCAAATGAACGATTGACTCTGCACCATTGATTTCATACATTATACTATTCGTCTTTTGATTAATCACGGGGTAATCTTTATGAAAAAGATACTGGTTGCGGATGACAATCCAGATATTGTTGAATTGCTGCGTTCCAGACTGATAGCCAATCACTATGAAGTCGTCACTGCGAACAATGGTGTCAACACCCTTTTAAAGACCATCGAAGAAAAACCGGATCTGATTATCCTGGATATCAAGATGCCCTCGGGAACAGGAATCGGTGTGTTTGAAAATATGAAGCGCCAGAAACAGATTGCCCATATTCCGGTAATTTTCATTACCGCCTATGCCAGCTCTGAAATCGAAGAACATACACGGGAAATGGGCGCCGAGGATTTTATCTCAAAACCGTTTGATGCAGATGATTTATTGGAGAAAGTAAGAAAGGCTCTTGAGGCAACCTAAAAAAATGCGGACACTATTAAATCGTCCGCATGACTTCGATGGGCCGAAATATCTTTTCTCTAATCTGTTTTATACCCGATTTGCCGTAAAAATTTCTTTCGTGTTTTAATATCCCCGGATGTTTC
>JAFGJC010000307.1 GCA_016929305.1 candidate division CSSED10-310 bacterium
CCGACCGATATTAGCCGCGCCGCCAACCGGCTGAATGCCATGCCCAATATCTTTCAAGGTTAACGCCAGGAGTCCTTTCTCCCAATCCTGAGCGTTTTTGATCGTAATGCATAATTCGACCTTTCCACCATAATGCGGTTGTTCGTCAAAGAGCACGGAATTCACCACACCGCCCGTAAAACGGTCAACTTTGTTGCGAGTATAGGCTAACTGTTCCCCTCCGTCAATAAGCGATTCATGAACAAGAATCCGTGAAACTCTAGCTTCTTTTTGAGTTTCAGAAACATAGCCGAATAATTGGTTTGTGATCGTTTCAATGACTGTTTCTGGTTGGTTCAGATCGCGTAAAATGTGGTGGATCGCATGGCGTAAGGCTCCATTCCATGACGTGCCAGGGATAACTGATTGTCCCTTTGAAGTGAGATGGGATGTATCGGGATCTTGGGGATCGCTGCTATAATGCCGTATCAAAATGGAATAGGGGATATCGAATGTGGTTGTTATTTCGGTTGCCACTGTACAATACATCGGGGATTCAGGAATCGCAGGCACATCAAGAAATGTGGCATCATCCCAGATGAATTTCAGCCATTGCGCGACATGTTCAGGATTCGTCATTTCAAGGGTTAAGAGTTTATCATTCTGTAAGCGGAGCACACCAAATCCGCGTCGAGTCTTTGCGCCAAAAGCAATCTTTTGATGTTTAAGGGCATTCAACACGGCGAATACGATCTTTTTCATCCCATCTTTTTTCTGGTGACACGCTCGGAATGTGACTTCAAGTCTGAACTCAAACTGCTGTCCCCGTTCGATAACTTCGTAATCGTACTTTGCGCCATCCTTTGCTGCTTTAGTCGTATAGCTCAACTCCACGCCATCTCGAAAGGTAAGATTTTCATGAATATTCCCGTTTGGCCTGGCATCATAAAAGGTGATCAGACTTTGGGTAGTATCATCGTCTTTTTTGGCTTTTTTGCCAAATAAGATATTGACAAGACTCTTCTCGACTTCGTTTTCTGACGCACACATTTCATCCAAATAATGCCGGGCGGCTCCGGCAATCGCGGTTCCGGGGATAAAGGGCGTTCCATTCCAATCGCGAATTAATTGAATGTCGGCGAGTTCATCTTCACCACTTCCGACAATAAGCGGGGAAACGACTTCAAGCGTTCCCTTGACATACATTCTTTCGATAATGTTATCTTGAGTTGCTGCCACGATTTTTTTCCTCCCTGTTATGAAATTTGAGCAGGTTAAAAAAGTGAATAGCGTAGATCTGATAGTATCTGAATACCTCTTGCCGCATGTCATTGCAGATAAAATTTTGTTCGACCCCGGCTCTATTCACAACATCTCCTATTCTTGAATATTGGGCTGAATCCTTTTTCTGCTCCAGGAACGTTCTGAAAGTAGCTTCTTTTACTTGAAATTCATGCTCATCCATTTCAAGATACAGATACTCTCTGATTTTCTCTAATTTTTTTCTGGCCCGGTCTTTGAATGTCAAGCGTTTCCGAAGATCTTCAAAATCTTTGGCAGCATTCAGCAATAGCAGCATTTTCCCGATAAATGTATTCGTGATATTCTCATGGGAGCCTTTGAATGCATTAAATTGGGAGCTAGCCTCGGCCTTGACCGTCTCATGCAATCGGCTTTTCAAAATAAAGTGAATAAGGCCAAAAGCCATGTTTAAATTATCAGGAAGCGGATAATGATTTGAGGGTGAAACAGGAGGATTCAGTTTGTCTCTTCCATGCCAGTTGATGAGGATTTTGCCAAAACCTTCCTGAGTTCGCAGTCCAAAAGAATGTTGTTGCAGTACGCTGACATCCAAATCCCTGCCGGTGTTATTTTTGCAGATAATGACACTGCCTGACGCCAGAACTTGCTGCTGAATCCGGGGCATCTGCCAGACGCTCAGAAAGCCTCCGATTTGTTTGAATTGTAAGAACGTATGCTCAATTTCTAAATCAGTTTTCTCATGAATGCCTAACATTTCGGCAATCTCATTTCGAAAAATGTGAGGAGCGGGGGTGATAAATCCGTATTCATTACACAATACCATCTCGGAAGCTAAGGTAAACACCACAGGATCTCCGCTTTTCCAGAGGGTTTTTGTCGGCACCGCAAGCTGACGCAGGGTTCCTTTGAGCGTGCATTTTCCATACTGGGCAGTTTTTGAGCGTCCCAAATAGAATGTTCCTGAGTTATTTAACAGGTCTTGTAAGGGTTTCAGATAGTGATATTTTTCGGTGATTTCTGCCCGAAAAGTTTGATGCGGCTGCAACACTGTGAATTGAAAGAAATCCCCTTCTTTTTTCCCATTTCTCTCAGTAGGATGAGCGAGTGTTCGATCTTGTGGTCTGGCATGATGATACTCAACTTCGGTAGATGACGATATAGACTTAATATCAGCCTCCCGAATATAAGTAAAATCCCCTATGCGGCCTTTGGTCTGAGTTTTTTCTTTTTGTACCTGGCGAAAGGTTTTTTCTTCTGCTATATCCAGATATTTTTCTTTATCCTTCTTTTTAACAATAGAGACCGGAGCAGGATAGTAGAGGTCTTTGGGCGATGAATCATGCACTGGATAGGCATTGGAAAAAATGACATCGCCATCCAAAAACATTTTCCTGAACTCATCCTCAGAAGGGGATTTTTTGAAATGTTGAAGGTATGCTTGCGCGAATGCGCCCGCAATGAAAGAACCGGGAATATAAGGTTCTGTCATCTGCTCTTTCCCGACCTGCACATTGACGAAGAGTTGTCCCTGATTTTCAATATCCAACTGTAAACAGCAGAGTTGATCATCTTGAAACGTTGCAACTTTTTGGGTTTTCTGGTCGGCAGATGTGACCGGTGCATCATGAAGAGATAGTGTGATCTCACCAGTTCCACGTGTACGAGAATTACCAAAATTGCGAGTCACCTGACAGATAGTTTTGAGATCGTCTTTCCATTCATCAGAACATTCGACCTCAAAATAAAAACCCATATTTTTGTCGTTGTCTTTATTTTTCAAGACCCGAAAGGTTCTCAAACTTCCCTCTTTGGCCGTTCCTTCGTTTGTTGTTCCAGGGTCGTGAATAGTTGTTTGCGAGCGAGTATAGGTATAATATGCCAGTACCGCCTCTC
>JAFGJC010000308.1 GCA_016929305.1 candidate division CSSED10-310 bacterium
CCCGCGCCACAGGCGATCGCCTGTATCGCTTAAGTAACTCTGGCTTTTACTAACTTCGTTTTTGGACCAATTCCTGGGGGCACTCCATTTTGAAGAACGGGAAACCGTCTTTGAAGGGAAAGCATTAGTTGTCGCGATGAGCCGTCGTATTGCGGTTGAGCTATATGATGCAATTATCAAAATTCGGCCGGGTTGGCATAATGATGATCTGGACAAGGGCGTCATCAAAGTCGTCATGACTTCGAGCAGTTCGGATGGCGCAGCGATTCAAAGGCATCATACGACAAAAGCACAGCGGAAGGCTCTTGCCCTGCGATTGAAGGATGAAAATGATCCGTTGAAAATTGTCATCGTGCGTGATATGTGGCTCACGGGCTTCGACGCCCCATGCTTGAACACAATGTACATTAACAAGCCGATGAAAGACCACAATCTGATGCAAGCAATCGCTCGTGTCAACCGTGTATTCAAAGATAAACCAGGCGGATTAATCGTGGACTATATTGGTATTGCATCGAATCTCAAAAAGGCACTTGGTTTTTATGCGGAAAGCGGTGGCAAAGGTGTGCCCGCTGAAACTCACCAAAAAGCTGTGGAAATCATGCGCGAAAAACTTGAGGTTGTACGTGGAATACTCCATGGCTTTGATTATTCCTCGTTTTTCTCAAGCGCCATCAAAAATAAACTGTCGTTGATACTACAGGCTGAGGATTTTATTCTTGGGGTTAACGATGGGAAAAGCCGCTATATTCGCGAAGTGACACTCTTGGGTCAAGCATATGTTCTTGCTAAACCAGATCCTGCAACATTTGCAAACGCGGAGGAAATTGCATTTTTCCAAGCTGTCAAAGCAAGGATTACAAAATTAGAAACACTGGCATCTGGCAGAGATGAAAGCTACGATTCAGTCATCAGGAACATCGTTAACACTGCTGTTGCCTCTGACCAAGTAATTGACATCTTTAGTGCAGCTGGGCTCAAAAAGCCAGAGATATCCATCCTATCAGAAGACTTCCTCAAAGAAATTGAGGGAATGAAGTATAAAAATGTCGCCATCGAATTACTTAAAAAATTGCTTTCTGATGAGATAAAAATTCGATCGAAGCACAATCTAGCAAAATCAAAGTCACTGATGGAGATGCTCGATGGCGCAATCAAACGTTATCAGAACAACCTACTAACAACAGCAGAGATCATAGAAGAACTCATACGCATTGCTAGAGAGATCAACGCCTCTGACAAACGAGGGCAAGATATGGGTCTTTCGGAGGATGAACTTGCATTCTACGATGCACTTGAAACAAATGACAGTGCAGTGAAAGTACTGGGAGATGATGTGCTAAGGGAGATTGCGAGAGAAATTGCCGATAGAGTCAGGAAGAATGCAACTATAGATTTTGCAATCAAAGAAACTGCACGCGCTCGTATTATGGTCATTGTTCGCAGGATACTAAATAAGCATGGATATCCACCAGACAAACAACCAGCTGCAATTCAGATTGTGATGAAACAAGCAGAGAATCTTGCAGATCTGTGGACAACTCAGTAAACCTAATGGAGAGAAGCAATATTATGAGAGAACAGAGTTTGAATCTTAACGCAAAGATAAGTTCAAATAGAATCGTTCAAATAGAATATAAGATCAACAGAATACGAATTTGACTTAATTCAAGCAATGCAGCATGAAACCGAATATCGGAAATAATCGATGCGGAAAGATGGAAATGCTTGTGATATCGAATTATCAATGTTATACTTCTCAATATAATCTCGTTATACTTGTGGAACATCATGATGCAAATTATGATATTTCACAACACTCATAGAATTACTAGCGAGGAATATGAAAATGTATGCTAAGGAACAAGACTTGGTAGACTCATTTGTTGAGCGTTTATCAGAAGATGAACCTTGGAAGCGCATTGAATATAGCACTGAATTTAACTACATGAGGGGCAAGACAGATATCGTTGTGGTTTCTGATAAGAATGAAGTTATAGATAAATATGGTCTTTGTGATGTGACGGATGCGGAATTTGGAAGGCAAGGTTTCAAATTGGATGAAAAATATTATCTCTATAATATTTTCCTAGACACATCAATAGCAAGTCCAGTAGCTTTCGTGCCGATAACCATCGAAATAATCCGGAGCATAGAACCACCCGTGAGGTTACTAATGAGAAAAGATGAAAATCTCGCCATACCTTATTCCCGAATGGTCAGTATAGCCACTGTTGGCTTTCAGAAATGGCGTGGAATAAACATCGTCTTTGATGATATCACTGAACAATTGAAGAGCGGTAAAGAGACCGTTGTACACTTCGATCCGCAAACATTTCATAAAATCCTCGTATATATAAAGCATGGAGCTGATGAAAATGGAGTAGAATTCTACCATATAAATGTTGAGCAACTCTGGAATCCGGATACCTTTGAGAGTACCGAGGATGTAATCATAACGAATTATATTCATGGAACCTATTATCCAATATACAGAGCGTTTGAGCATATCGACTTCTCGGTCAACCAATACAGTAGAGAACTCTATATCGCGAAATATCGTGATGCAGAATCACTGACTGGAGTTTCTATCGGTGCATATGCAAATGTACATTACAAAATATGGTGCACTAGGGGTGACAATCTCGAACCTGAGGTCTGGGTGAAACTCGTCTGCGCATCGCTTGATGAGCCATTTAGGAGTATTTTTATGGAAACGATTGGTGGCTCATATAAAGAGAGCGTGAGTTGAATAAGTGGGTTCAAATTCAACGATTTATAAATAGGGGGGTGCATTTTATCAAATCATAGTACCTTTGCCATAACCGTTACCATCTATTGATAAAAGAGATTTTATCGGTAGATGGTTTTCTGTATAGTGACGAAAGCCTTGATATATAAGGGTTTCAAGAGATATAGGGGTTATTGTATTGTTGGTATTTTGGAGATTGAAGGCTGCTTTATAAAGCAAAAAAGCTTGAGAGTTGAGATTATGCACCCAATCGTTGAACAGACATCGTTGAATTTGAAACCCCCTAGGACATAAATTCAACGTTTTGGAAAAGGGTTACATCTCCAGAATTTGTTATTCTCTCTAGACTATTCTTGAACCTGAAAACCAATCTGCCGTCTTTAGTCAATTTATGTTTTACCTCTAGATCATTTATAAATTTCTTTTCATACCGGACAACATCGTATTCCGGATTTGTGGTATAATAGAAATAGGGAGATGATAAAAAATGAAAAATGCCGAACGGGTATCACCATATCCGTAATTTTCATATACTCGATTTCCGTTTCTATATACAAAAAAAGATAAAAAAGGGAGTTTTCAAATGTTTGGCAATAAGATGAATCTGGTGGAAAAAGCAATCAAAAAAAACAACGCATCCACATTAATCGGGCTTTGCAACAACAAAGACCAGGAGGTATGCCTGTCTGCGATTGCTGGGCTTGGTGAGGTTGGCGGAGAAACAGCCGCGAATTTTATGATTGCCAACCTTCAGAACACAGATCCGAAGATACGCACAGCAATCGCTCAGGCGCTAGGAGTTCTTGGGGATATGCATACGAAAGCTTTTGTATCCGCACAGATGAGCAAGGAAGACAATCCGGATGTCCGCAAAGCTCTGGGTAAGGCTTTGGGGCAGATTAAGAATTACTAGAACAGATTATGATTTGACTTCAAGTCTCACAGGATGAACCATCATTAGGAAAAATCCAGCAATGTTATATAGGAAGCACCGCCTATACTCACGGTGCTTTTTCAGCAAGAAAAATATATGGGTTTTTAGCAAGATATGATATCATCAACGAAAATAATGATCAGTCTAGCTTCCGATTGAAATTTATTAATGCTTTCTTAGCGAATTGGCTAATTCACTGCTTTACTTAATAAAGTGGGGGCAAGGGTTATACCGTTGAGCAATTCTTGAACGAGGTGCTTAACCGATACTATATGATCCACTCGGTAAGCGTTGCTCCCTACAAATATCAATCCCTCATCCACATTTCCCTGCACAGCGTTGATTAACGCTTGTGAAATGCAGTATGGCGCTGTCTTGGGATTACAGCCTTTCAAACATTGGGAGCAGCCCTTGATATTAAGGCCGGGTTCGTTGAGCTTTTGAATAAAGTGGTTGTTCAGAGCGCGTCCGGGCATACCCACC
>JAFGJC010000024.1 GCA_016929305.1 candidate division CSSED10-310 bacterium
ATGGTGGCACCCATGCCTTCAAGAGCCATGGACTGCCAGGAGCGGGTGGAACCGCCGACAGAAATGATTCCGGCGATGCGGTCCTTTCTTTCAATCGCGCCGATTTCCTGGAGGAAAGACGTCTCATAGGCCAGATTGCGCTGCGCAAAAGTCAGATACAGAGAGCAGGGCATCAGATCATAGGTGGGTACCGCAAAAATGACAGCGTCCATTTCCAGCATTTGAGTCGTCAACATGTCCTTGTCATCTTTGTCTTTCAAAATGCAGGGCACCTGAACGCCTTTCGTAAATCCGGATGTGCAGGCTTCGCAGCCCGTGCAGTGCAGGATGTTGTAGTCATTGAGATTGATCATCCAGACGTCAGCGCCTTGCTCCTTGCACACCGACAAGGCTTCCTTGAGAAGGATTTCTGAATTGCCGTTCTTTCTGCCGGCGGCGATACCCATAACTTTCATGAACTGCCTCCTGTTATACTTATTTGGTTATATGTCTTATTTTAGCGAATTACAGGCAATTCGACCACCATCTATCACGCGTTTATGAGTTATTCTGGATTGGTCGTAGAAGCTTTTTCTGACCTTCACTCATTAACCTGACCAGGCGAAAAGTGAGTTTCTCGGTGATAAGTGCATTCTGTAGCCCTTTTGAAGTACTACCGAATTATTCCAGTACCCCTGAATTATTCTATATTCAAGAAATTTCCCTAGTGAGAGGGGTTCAATTAAAATAGACAGTCTTGCCCATTGGGAGCATTATAGTCTGCTAGCCCGGTTTTCTGGACTTCGAACAATCAGCGGGTATCAATTTGGTGTTTATTTCTTTGTCCACTCACATGGGGTCAGATCAATGCTCGAGTCTAAATAATATTATCAATCGATTGAAAACTCGGCAGCTAGGATATAGGTGTCATGATCGCCTGTGCCGCGGAAATCCAAGATGCTTTTGATTAAACGATAGTGCCCGGTTGGCAGTTTACCGTAAGGCCAGGACCAGTCGATATCGACTTGATTTGACGCACCAGGTTCCAGGCTATAACCGATTGTATTCCAGCTTACCGGGCCATCAACACTGTATGGCACCTGATACCAGGTACCATTGGTTTCCTGTTCAATGGAAAAATTACTACCATAAATGCAATTTTTCTCGGAAGTATTCAAAAAAACAACTTTGATTTGATTAGCGTCCGCGCGAACAGCCAGTGCTGTCAGAGAAACACCTTCAAGGTTATTGATATGATCCAGCTGTGATGGCTGTTCTGTATTGATGGGATCATATGCTTCAGCTTCAATAAAGGAAGCCTGACATCCAGAAATGGTAAATACTATTGCTAATAAGAATAAAATGATTGCGGTTGCGATCTTTTTCATCTATCTGACCTCGCCAATCCAATCAGAGATCGTTGATCTATCCATTGATATTATATCATGTATACAAGTTGGGATTCGCACTTTATTGCTTTTCATTCTATGGGGTCTATTTTATGCGTATAACTTACATGTTTACACTTTACAAAAGGCAGCTCATTCAAAAAATGTAATCGGCGGAGTAATCAACCATTTGAACAACAAAAACGCCCATTTCCCTTGGATTGGGAAACAAGCGTTATATCGTGGCACAAATGTTGGTGGTAATATCCAATGAAAACTCTTAATGCAAGTTTAGCTTATGTGTCATCATTGTCAAATACAAATTTAAAGAACCCTTTCATATTTGATTTACAACTTGCGTTTTCTGTATTTTACAAGACAGTAAAGCGAGAAAGAAGCGCGTACCAAAAACAAAAAACTGATTAATATGCCATAATTTATGTTATAGGATGATGATTTTGGCAAAATTGAGGTAAAAGCGAAAGTGCTGGCCCGAGACAGTTGAAAGATAGCTTCTGGTCGATGCTGACCAGCATGGTCGGCAGACAATTCTGGGGGCCTACCACATTTGATGCAGCGACATTTTATCTACTGCCGTTTCTTCTGCCGAAATTCAAGAGGTGTCATCTGATAGTATTTTTTGAAAACATTACAAAAGTATGACTGGCTGGAGAAACACAAGATTTGGCTGATTTCGCTTGTAGGTTTGCTGGTAAAGGTCAGGAGTTCCTTAGCCTCTTCCAGCTTGCATCTGACAATAAAGTCACTTGGGTTAAACCCCAAAGACTTCATAAATTTTCGATTTAACTGACTGCGGCTCAAATGTGCATAAGCTGCTATCGTCTGAACGCGAAGCGGTGAATGTGTATTTTGGCGGATATACTGAAGACAGTCAAAGATATCAGGCGGTACATCATCAGAAAATTTTGATTTCTGTGTGCGCACAGTAAAATCCTGAAGCATCGTATCTGTAAGTTCATTGATTGCTTCAGCAGAAAAAGTATCTTCTGATTTTTGCAGATAGAAGTCGCTTAACTGATAGGCAGTTTCTAAATCCAGCCCACCTTCAATAGCTGCACGAGTAACGAGTGTTGTCACGCAAATAAAGATATTTTTCATTTGACGGATGCTGGATTTAGAAAGCGTTCCGATGTGCATGTTGGGCGAAGTTGAGACGCGGTTTTGAATGCTTTTAAGATCTCCATTCTTGACGATTGTGAGCATCTCTTTTTCAAATTCGTAGGCTGCGCGATAAGAAATGGAATCCTGTTCCTCGATCGACGATTCGAGATATTTTTTTTTGATCTCTACGTTCAGGTCATTGCTAGATAGAAAAATAGCATTGGATGCCTTTTCGATTTCGTGATTCAGATAAAAATTAACAAGAACCAGAACGTTTTTCAAGTGTGGAAGCGAAAACCCGGATCCTTTACCAAGATAAGTCTTCAAGATCTCTTGTTTAGATGATGGAATAGAATAAGTTTTCATAATGGATTGAATAAGCTCGTTGGTTAATGTGGTTATCGGCACAGGTCCTAGAAGCAATAAACAGGAATTATCATCGGTATGTACACCGCCAAAGACGAGGTTTTCTGGTGTCTCATAAATAAAAATCGTCGAAGAAATTCGGAAAACAGCCTCATAATGTGCGGTAATAATGTCAATCGGGAAAACAGGAATTTCAAGGAAGAGCGAGTCATTGTAAAAAAAGTGAATCGGATAAGGCTGGCTTTGACTGAAGATTTTACAAAATTCGGAAATCTCCTGAATTC